>OMUD01000297.1 GCA_900314125.1 uncultured Prevotellaceae bacterium
TTAAGTGGGGACGACGCATCCTGCGTCGTTACAGCGGGACCTACTCCAAGTGCAGCGCCATCCGCTTGTTGTGACTTACTTTATGTATGTCCGAAAAACTAAATTTGAAACACAAAACTGAACACCCTATTTAATTTGCATAATTCAGATACACGAACACGGGGTAGTGGTCGGAAGGCAAACGGCGGTCAAAGCGGTTTTTCTTCTTGCCTGCTGTCCAATAGGTGTTCGTCAGGATGCCATAACGCTCAATCTGAAAATCTGGGCTTACAAAGATGTGGTCGATACGACCGGAAATCTTCCGGTCTTGTTTGTAGTCGTTGAAGGTGCCGTTCTCAGCAAATCGAAGGCGGCTGTGCTCATAGCAGTCCAGAAACCTGCCACAATGGGATACTGCTTGATAGGAGGCATCACTTTGTGTGGAGTTGAAGTCGCCACACAGAATTACAGCGCCATTTCCGCCCGTCAGACTCTCAATCCGCGATAGCACAAGCTCAACCGAGCGACGGCGGGCTTCCTTTCCTTCGTGGTCGAGGTGTAGGTTGAAAAAATAGAAGGTGAAGCCCGTACGGATATCCTCAAACTTTCCCCATGTGCATATTCGGATGCACGCGGCATCCCATCCCTTGCTCGGCTTTTCGGGGGTGGGCGACAGCCAGAAATGACCGTCGGCAAGCAGGTGCAGGCGTTTCGGATCATAGAAGATGGCGGCATATTCGCCTGAATCCTTTCCATCGTCTCGGCCGCAACCCAGATAGGCATACCCGTCAAGATGCTTCAACATGTCCTTAAGCTGGCCTGACAATACCTCCTGAGCACCGAAGATGTCGGGATGTTCATAGTTCAGCTGGTCGCAAACCACGGCGCAACGACGTTCCCAGCCATTCCCTTTTTTCGTGTCTTCATCGTTCTGATAGCGGATGTTGTACGAACCCACATGAAGTTGCTGACTCCAGATATGGGAAGAGGGACATATCATGAGGATGAACAAGAGGAATATTCTCATAGTGAATGGATTTTTTGTTTGCAAATATAGAGAAAAATAATAAAAGTTTGTATTTTTGTAAAAAATAATGGCATGAAAAGATTTCTCTTTCTATATCTTGCCCTCCTTTTGATTGCGCCACGGATGATGGCGGAACCGGTGGACTATGTGAATGTGCTTATGGGAACAGACTCCAGCAGAGATTTCTCAGCAGGCAACACCTATCCGGCTATTGCCTTGCCTTGGGGCATGAACGCATGGACTCCTGTCACAGGAAAGATGGGTAGCGGATGGCAATACACCTATAATGCCAGGAAAATATACGGATTCAAGCAGACCCATCAACCTTCACCTTGGATCAACGATTATGGGCAGTTTGAGGTGATGGCCACTTGTGGAAAACCAGTATTCAGCGAGGACAAACGGGCATCGTGGTTCTCACATAAGGCAGAGGTTGCCACACCCTATTATTATAAGGTCTATCTGGCTGAATGGGATGTCGTGGCGGAAATCGTGCCAACCGAGAGGGCGGCATGCTTCCGATTCACTTTTCCTGAAACTCAGCAGGCAAATATTGTGGTCGATGCATTCGATGGGAAGGCGAGAGTCGATGTGAATGCTGAGAAACATGAGGTCACTGGATTTTCCGTGAGAAACAGCGGGGGTGTTCCCAACAATTTCCGAAATTTTTTCGTGATGAAGCTTAACCGCAGTTTCAATGTGGTAGAGACTGAAGATTCCAAACGTAAAGGGGCGGTGATCACCATGGCGACAAGGAAAGGGGAGCAGGTGGAGTTGCGTGTGGCATCTTCGTTCATCAGCCAGGACCAGGCATGGAGAAACTTTAAGGAACTCGAAGATATGTCCTTCGAAGAAATCAAGGATAAAGGTAGAAAAAGGTGGAATGAGGTGCTTGGAAAGGTTTGTATTGATGAAAAGGAGAATATCGACCACTTGCGCACCTTCTATTCATGCCTCTACAGGGCATTGCTCTTCCCGCGCCGATTCTATGAGTTCAATGATAAGGGAATGCCAGTGCATTACAGTCCATATAATGGAAAAGTCCTGCCTGGCTATATGTACACTGATACGGGATTCTGGGATACTTTCCGCGCACTGTTTCCTCTTCTCAATTTGCTCTATCCGTCTGAAAACATGAAGATTCAAGAGGGGTTGGTCAATGCCTTCAACGAGAGTGGGTTCCTTCCAGAATGGGCAAGTCCGGGACATCGCAACTGCATGGTGGGAAACAATTCTGCATCGGTCGTGGCGGATGCCTATCTAAAGTTGAAATCCATGATGGGAACGGTAGATTATGACGTACAGGCGTTATGGAAAGCGGTGACACACGGAGCCAATGCCGTGCATCCCCAAGTGGCATCAACAGGGAGGAGAGGGTTCGACTACTACAACCAGCTGGGCTATGTGCCTTGCGATGTCGGAATCAACGAGAGTGCGGCTCGAACGCTTGAATATGCGTACGACGATTGGTGTATCGCACAATTGGGAAATGCTCTTGGAAAAAATTCCGAAGAGGTTGATCTGTATCTGAGCAGGAGCCAAAACTATCGCAACATCTTCTCCACTGAAGACCGGTTGATGAGGGGAAAAAAGAAAAACGGACAATGGAGGGAAAACTTCAATCCTTTCAAATGGGGAGGAGATTTCACCGAAGGCAACGCATGGCATTACACATGGTCGGTGTTCCACGATGTCCATGGACTTATCGGTCTCATGGGAGGTGAACACAAATTTTCCGAAATGTTGGATTCTGTGTTCCGGTTGCCACCTATCTTCGATGACAGCTATTATGGACATGTCATCCACGAAATCAGGGAAATGCAGGTCATGAACATGGGTAACTATGCTCATGGAAACCAACCTATTCAGCACATGATCTATCTTTACGATTATGTCGGTCAGCCTCTGAAAACGCAGTTCTGGGTGAGGGAGGTCATGGACCGTTTCTACAAACCTGTTCCTGATGGTTATTGTGGCGATGAGGACAACGGACAGACTTCGGCATGGTTTGTCTTTTCTGCTCTCGGATTCTATCCTGTTTGCCCGGCTGCCGAAGACTATGCGCTTGGAATTCCGTATTTCAATAAGGTAAGACTCTTGCTGGAAAACGGAAATCAAGTGGATATTGTCCGTCAGGGCACTCAGGAACAGAGATATTACAATTTCGTGAGCTGTGATGGAGAACCACTTGAAAAGCCTTTTCTCCCTTTCTCTCGTTTGATTAAAGCACAAAAAGTGGTGTTTGACAACGAGTGAATCCGAAATGAATATTATCCCATCACCACGTCGAGCACCATCATCAGCACAAAGCCGATGGCAAAACCTATCGTGCTCAGATTCGTGTGCTTGCCTACGGAGGCTTCTGGAATCAATTCCTCAACAACAACATAAAACATGGCGCCGGCGGCGAACGAAAGCATGTAGGGAAGGACTGGAGTCAGCAGCGAGGCCAAGAGTATCACTGCCAAACCGCCTAAGGGCTCCACGGCGCCGCTCAGGCTTCCTATCAGGAATGAACGCTTGCGGCTGTTGCCAGCAGCACGCATCGGCATCGAGATGATGGCACCCTCGGGAATGTTTTGGATCGCAATGCCAAGGCTCACGGCGATGGCTGACGCAAGCGACAAACCTCCCACTCCTTGAGCGGCACTGGCAAACACCACACCAACGGCCATACCTTCAGGCAGATTGTGGATAGTCACTGCCAATGCCAGCATCGATGTGCGGGAAAGATGGGAACGGGGACCTTCAGGAGTCTCGGAGTCTAAATGAAGGTGAGGGGTCACTTCATCAAGTAAGAGCAGAAAGCCGATGCCTAACAGAAAACCGATGGCCGCAGGCATTACAGACCAAGCCCCCTTCGATTCTTCCATCTCCATAGAAGGAATCAACAGCGACCAGACTGAGGCGGCCACCATCACGCCGGAGGCAAAACCAAGCAGCGTTTTCTGAACGCGCACAGACATCTCATCTTTCATGAAAAATACAAACGATGAGCCAAGCATCGTTCCCAATAAGGGAATCAGTAAGCCTAAGGTGATTGTCAGCATCTTTTTTTATTTTTTGACAAGCCCCTTTTCTAATTCCGAAATTAGAAAAGGGGCATTGGATGTTTGACTACCTGAATGATGTAAAAAAGGTAGTCTTATATATCTTTTAGAATGTGAAATCGGTCTTCACAACGCCTTCACCGTAAATGGTCTTGAAGTCATCATGCATCGAAATCACATGATATCCGGCTTCGCGCCATTGCTCACCAAGCTGAAGGGCTTTAGCGCGGTTGGCATGGTCTCTTTCCTCGTCATCGGCTATCAGCATGAAAGCGGCAGAACGATGAGGACTGCTCAAACAGAAATTGTGCATCGAGCAGTCACCGCCGCTGTTGCCGAACGATAGCACAGGAACTTTGCCAATCTCCTGAGTGATCTGAAGAACCTTGTTGGTCTTCAGGTTCTTGATGATGAGCTCGTCGGTACGGACGAGGTCCTCTTCCTTGCCCATCGTGTAGTTCACACCTTCTTCAGTACCCTGGCTGCTGGAGCGGAGTTTCACATCCATGCCGATCACTCTGTTCGGTTTGATACCGAGTGGCTCTACCAAGGATCTGCAGATGAAACGGTCGGAACCAGATACCACATAATAAGTGAAGCCGTTGGCCTCCAGGTATTTGAATACCTCAAGCATCGGCTGGAAGAAACTCTCACCGTAGGTCATGCCTTTAAAGCCGTTGGCTGGCTGGGCGGCGTAGGATTTCACATAAGAGTCAAATTCAGCCAGCGTCATTCCAGAATAGGCCTTGGCGGCGGCCTGAGCATGTTTCATGTCAAAATGAGAGGGTAGGGGTTTGCCGGTCCTCACGAAATCACGGATTTCCTGAGCGGTCTCTTTCACATCCTCAGGCGCGATGTCTTTATAAGACGCATCCTCCAACGCACGGTATTCCAGCAGGTTGTATTCAAAATAGCTTGGATAGAGCTCACCAACGAAGGTGCCGTCCATGTCAAACGTGGCGATTCGGTCTTCTTCCTTGATGAAGTTCTTGGAACTTGGGTTGGTCACATCTTCCACGTATTCTTGCAATGCTGACAGGGCTTCACAAGAATTCCATTTCGTGAAATAGTTTTTCCTGGCAGGAATCTCATTCGGATTGTCGTCCTTCGAGCAGGAGGAGAATGAGATAGGGCCGCAGATGAGGATGGCGGCCAGCATCCACTGAATTGCTTTTTTCATTTTAATGATTTGACAATAGTTTGTGTCGTTTGTTGAACAACAGAAAAACGTTTGATTATGCAAAGGAACAAAATATCTTTTAAAGAACAAAATATTTGTCTTTTTATTGATAATTTATTTGAGTGTTCTGTTTGATATTCTGAAAAGCAGTTTTTGAATAGAGCCAGTAGGAACTTTCTTTATGTACGTCCGCAACCGC
>OMUD01000039.1 GCA_900314125.1 uncultured Prevotellaceae bacterium
TTCCGGCTGAGGATAAAGTTGCTTTCCTTCCCAATTGACCTTCCAATATTCTTTCAGTCCTTCTGGTTGAGCGAGTGTTCCTCCTTCAGTGACATCATAGAATGAGCGGTCGGTCTTGGCTGGAGAAGTGTTGGCGTTCTCTTCATAGAAATCATTAGAATCTTTTTGTCCTTTAGCAGTATGTCCTTCTCCTATATTTCCCACATATTTAATGGCGTTAGTATAGTCCTCACGAGTCGGTTCCCATGCATACCACACATATCCGTTCGTTCCCTGGATGAAAGCTCGAGTGAACTCAGACATATTCGGGAAATAGATGATTGCTCCCTTACCGTCGCGTTCTCCGGTAGCGATGGAATACTCACGGGTTACATCGGTATAGCGCTGAATGTCTGGAGTGGTGCACTCACGCGGATAATGGAGCATGGTCATGTAGGTTCCGTTTTCAGTGTCGTTTGCGTATGCATCACGAGTGATGATTCCATCGACCACTTTCCCCGCAATGGTGTTGTTGGCATGATAGAAATCCGGTCCGAAAGCATCTACGTGGCAATCTGGTGCCTGAACACTCAGAACATAGAGGTCTTTCACGTGAGCCTGGTCGATTTGGAATGCATTCGACTCAATGAGCTTGAGGTTAGCCGGCAATGTGTAAGTTCCATAATGGATGTTTTCTTCGTTCATCGGCAACCATCCTGTTTTTGGTTCATCATCGCCATAGAGATAGACACCATTATCATATACCACATTTTCATTCGTGCCAGTAGTCCACACATGATCAAGAGATTCAAGGTGGAATGCACGCGTCTTGATATACATGATATTTGCAGGAATACATATTTGACGGAATTTGTTACATCCACCTTTGATAAAGTCTGCTGGAATTGTGTTGAATCCAGCGTATGTAGGAAGTTTGAACACCTTAAGCACATTTCCTAAACTTTTGCTTTTATTGAAGATGGCTATATCCTCATTGTATTGGTCTTCAATAATGGCATCCTCAATATCTACAGTAATCCAACTTGGAGTATCATACCAAGGTCCTCTCTTTGTGGTTCCCTGAGCTGTTCTTGTACCACCACCAACAGCAGCAAATTCGTCAACAGATGATTCATCAGCCTCCTTGTCATAGACCAGGTGTCCGTTTTCATCAAAAACGCCTTCGTTGCGGCAGAAATCCACAGCCACAGGATAACCCGCCACATACAGATGGTACAGTTTGCCCATTTGGTGGGTATATCGATCTATGCCATCTCCCAGCTTGGTGTTTTTCAGTTGGTCAAGAAAAATGTGCTGAACAGCCTCTGCCAGTGTTCCGCCCTGACGCACGTATGCTGCCACAGAGGCATTTCCATCGTCATGGGTGCCTTGGCTGATTGCAGACCCGAGCCTTGTGCCCACCTGCTCTGCACAGGCTTTCACCTCATCTTTTGTCCAGTTGTCAGGCAGAATCAGATTTTTGACGAAGGCATTCTTGAAAGTGAAGGCCTTCTCCACTCCATCTTCTTTATAAACTACATCCTGGAGGTCAATTGTCTTGAAATCCAGGTTCTTCAACGCTGCGATATCGCTCGCATTCAGTTCCACCTTTGCGCCGTTGTTGGTGATGCGCAAAATCGAATAGCTGTTGTAGTTGGCATTGGCGTTGATAGCCTCCACAGCCTCGCTCAGATGTCCTGCAGTGACATTGACGCAGACAGCCTTCTGGTTTCCTTCAAGTCCGAACTTGCTTTTAACTTCCTGCGGATTTCCAGCATACCAAGTTGCATCTGTGAGCGTATAGTCTTGAGCCCAAGAAGCAACAGCTACGCACAGCATGACTAAAAGTAAGTAAAGCTTTTTCATACTTTTGTTTGTTAAAAATTAGTTTAATTATGTTTGGTTTAGTAAATTTAATTGGGTAAATGTGACAATTTGAGTTCAAATCGGGGCGCGAATTGACATCGGAAATGGCGTCTTCTCACGTTTTCCCCTGAGCAATAGTTTAGTCTAATCGTTCAACTGAGTCTTTTTTCTTCAATCTTCCTCCTAAAAAAATCCATACCCGTAGTTTAAATCATCTTTTCCCTTTCCTTCATAAAGAATCGTCCGTCTCTGGGCATTCAATTTCTCACATATCTCTTAATAGTCCTAATATCAAAATCTTAAAAAAAGATTCACAAATTTCGACAAAGGTAATACTTTTCTTTTTTTTACCAAAGAAAATTGAAAAAAGAATATAGAAAAAAAAGAAAAAAAACGAATAATTGTAATATAAACACTCAAAAAACATAGGGTCAAATGACATTTTTCTGTTATTTATGGTGGAGGAACAAAGAGCCTTGCATCCTGGTGCATGCTGACAGGACATACCCTTTAGTCTGAATGGCAAATATGTGCTTTGTGGGATGCATACGTTTTGTCTCTTCAAAAAAACGGACAAAAGATTTGACCGATTCAGGCGAATGTTGTATTTTTGCAAGTAGTAAATGCTGGAAATCATGAAATACCCTATCGGAATACAGAATTTTGGAGAAGTGCGTAGAGACGGATATGCCTACGTTGATAAGACAGCTCTGATGTACAAACTCGTGTCGGAAGGGAAATACTATTTCCTCTCCCGTCCCCGCCGTTTCGGCAAGTCGCTGTTTCTCTCCACCCTTGAGGCTTATTTCGAAGGGCAGAAGGAGCTCTTTGAGGGGCTTGCCGTGAGCCGCCTGGAGACGGAGTGGCTGCGCCATCCCATCCTGCATCTGGACCTGAACACCCGGAAATACGATAGGAAAGAAGCACTGCTTGACGAACTGAACCGCCATTTGGAGGAATGGGAGAAAGCATACGGTGACGAGTTTCGTGACCGTGCTCCAGAGGAGCGTTTTCTTCAGGTTATCAAGAAGGCTTTTGAGAAGACAGGTCGGCGCGTGGTCATTCTTGTTGATGAGTACGACAAGCCGATGCTCCAGGTCATTGGCAACGATGCACTACAGACCGAATACCGCAACACGCTCAAGGCCTTCTACGGCGCGCTGAAGTCGTGCGACCGCTA
>OMUD01000245.1 GCA_900314125.1 uncultured Prevotellaceae bacterium
TTGTTTTAGGTGAGTTCTAAAAATTCTGTTTTTGAGTTATTTACAATTCCGAAATAATACGTTTCGGCCGCTTTTTGTTTTTATTCGGTGCAAAGTGACAAGTTTCATCAGTCATGTAGCTCACTACACTCCTTCTTCAACTTACACTTTTCACTCGACTAAAATTCAAAAAATCACCTCGACATAATTTATAGAACCCACCTTTATCAAAAAAGCGAAAAAGTATCCGTGATGTGGGACTCGGAAAATCCGGAATCCGTTGCTTATCCAGCCATACAGACATCGAATTTCTCTGCCAGGCGTCTGAGGTTGATGAGCGCATAGCGCATACGTCCGAGAGCAGTGTTGATGCTGACCCCCGTTGTGTCGGCAATATCCTTGAAGCTGAGTCCCTCATAGAATCTCATGAGCACTACTTCCCGCTGGTTGGCAGGGAGTTTCTTGATGAGTGCCTTCACGTCCTGCAGCACCTGCTTGTCGATGATTTCTTTCTCCCTGCTGTATTCAAGCGCAATATTGGAATCATTGAGCAAGTCGTATTCAGCCTCATCGTTGGAGAACACCACCAACGACTGGTTCTGCCTGTGGTAATCGATAATGAGGTTGTGGGCTATTCTCATCACCCACGATGCAAACTTCCCATTCTCTGTGTAGAGTCCGGAATGCAGCTTGGTGATGATGCGCATAAAGCAATCTTGGAAGAGATCTTGCGCCACCTCCTCATTTTTCACTGAATAAGCAATATAGGTAAACACCTTCCTTTCGTAGCGCTTCAAGAGCGTGTCGAAAGCAACGTTATTGCCATTTAAATACGAACTAACCAACTGTTCATCAGTCTGTTCATTTAATTGTTTCATTATGCTAAACGAATTGATTACGCGTAATGTTTTCCTATAGGCAATAAAGTTTTAGTTAAATAATTAAGTACTGAAATGAAAACTTTTCGGTTTAGGTTAAGTCATCATTTTTTATTTTTCCGATGCAAATTAAAGTAAAATAATTTTATTCCCCAAAACGAAACGTAAAAAATTTATTTTTTTTAACACAAAAGGCACAATAAATAAAAAAATCGTTTTAAATCCTGCATAAAACCATATTTTTTATTTACCTTTGCAGAAATAACTAATAACGTTGTAAAGGTGTGTTATAAAAATACTGTTATGTTGGTTTCGCTTAAACCGCGTTGCCATCCTTTATATTTTTACAACTTTATTAGTTATGTTCATTCTTTTATTTAACAATAACTAAAATTATTAAAATGAATCTTTACGTACGTTACTTTGATCATGAGACGTTGGCAACCAACATCGATGAGGTTGTCAGTTTTCTTTCCTCAATCAATGAAATCAAAGTTGATGACAATGTAGTCAGCAAGGTTATGGGTTTTGTGGAGACAGACGGTATTTATCCTTTCAGGCTGAAAGTGAGCTACAGCAACTACGTACTTTTTCTGAAAACCGATGCCAAGAATCTGGAAGAGTTTAAACTCATGGAGCGTCAGCGGAAAGAGCAGCGCGCAGACGGCCGCATGTTGATGTCTGACCGCAAGCGCACACAGATGGAGATTCTGAATGAGCCTCATGTGGGTTGGTACGATGCCACCATCACTTTCAAACGCGTGGTTCAGAACCCAGATACGGGCAAATGCAAATATGTGGACACCCGTTTCCGTGTGCGTCTGATAGCAGAGAGTGCCATGCACTGCTATGAGCGCATCATCGACCACCTTCAGAACCGCCAGGACGTGGATCCTCGCAGCCAGTTCCCATCTGCCAAGAGCAACAATTTCGAGTATATTTTCCTCGATGCCGACAAGGAGGCATCCACTGACAGTGATTCGCCAGCCCCATCTTCCGACACAGCTTCAGATGGTTCAGGTCTGATTTCCGCCTCCACCGCAGCAGAGATAGCCATGGCAGCTCAGGAAGTTCCCGAATACAATGACGACGCCTCGGCATTTGCTTCCTGAGCAATTGCATTTTCCCTGAAAGATTACCCTTGTCATAGTCCCAATCGGCTGTTAAGACGAAACATAAAAGCTGATGACCGATTCGGAATAAAAAAACAGCCGCATGTTCAGCATTTATGTTCCGAACATGCGGTTGTTTTTATTTCAGGCAAACGATATCGCTTTACCTTTATCTCTCAAAAGAGGAGTTATTCTTTATTCCTCCTCATCTTCAGTCTCATCGATGACGTCGATATCCTCGATATGCGGCTCTTGATCCTCAGCCACATCCTCTTCCACCTCATCCTCATTTGGTGTCACATCATCCATCTCATTGTCAAGGCTGTCGTCATCATCATCGTCATCCTCGTTGTCGTCCGTATCCTCATCCTTATAGGTGTTGCCCAGATAAGAGAACTTGAGTTTTTCCAATTTCGGTTTCTGCTTCACGAAAATGGCTTCAATCCAGTTTCCCCTTTCCAACTCAAGCACTTCATATCCATCAGCCTTTTTCCTGTCGATGATTCCCCCTTTGCGGTGCATTGCAGCTTCTGGGAGCAGAGAAACATCCACATAGAACGCCGATTCAATGATATCCTGAATAGCCAATGGCAGTCCTTTCCATCCCGTACCCATATTGTTCTCAATGAGCGTAAGGATATCCTCAGGAGTGAGGTGTGACACATTTTCGAGAGTAAGGTCAGTTATTTTCTTAATTCTTCTTTTCTTAATGGCTATGGCATTATTCTCACCGTCATTCGGTGCATAGAAAAGGTCATACTGCTCATTTTCAAGCTGTTGTTTTTTCTTCTCGTCATCCCTGTCAAAATACTGAATGTCGAAGACGGAATGAATGATATTCATGTAATGCGTCTCGTTGTCAGCATATCCTTCTTTCTTTTTTCCTTCCAGCAACATGTGGTAAAGTTCCGACTCCGTCACTGTCCAAACGTTGCTTTTCGTGAGATCTTCTAACTTCAAATATTTACTCATATATTGACTTGTTTAATTTTTTGCAAATATACTACAAAAAACAATATATAAATATAAAAAAACGTTAAAATGCGAAAAATAGAAATAACAATGGGGCAAACTGCCAATTACTCATAGTTGCCCACCGACCATTCAATTCGTCAAACAACTGATATTTAATATGTTGTTAAACTATTTTCAATGCGTTGCCAAATACCAAGGCGTGCTGACCTTTGATTCTGTCAAAGAGTTTTCGGAAGGGTCGGAAATAGACAGTCCTGAAAAGGAACGGATTCTGAGTCTCATCTCTATCGGTGCGACGCAATACACATACTCAGTAGCCTTAGCGAAAGGCACTAGTTCCTTGAGCTCCGCCTCAAATTCCGCCAGCAAGTTCGCATCCGTGCAAAGATGCCGTACATAATCTCCAAAATCGTAGAAAAGAGTGGGTTGATGTGTGTCGAATGGCTGGATTTGATTCAACAAACTGGTATCCAAGGTACATTTTGAGTTGATCCGCTTCATCAGATCCGCCATGTCTTGAATCTTGTTGCAATCGGTGACGCTCATCGTCCCGTAAGGATAATGATAGTTGTAGTAGAAATTATAGAATCCGTTGACAAACCGCCCATAATCGGGACTTCCCATCAAATATTGGAACACCTGCGCATAAGGCACTCCCCTGTCAATCACTTCATTAGGTGAAGCGATGAGATAGTCGGTGGCATTCCTCATCTCGTATGCCACCTCCACATTCGCCATGTAGCAGTCATCGAAAAGCACGTAATCCATCTTCTTTCCTGTTGCCTCCAGCGCCCGTGCAAATTCCGACAGGTCGGTTGCAAATTCTTTCGTCAGACCGCCAAAATACCGTGTTTTGACTTCCTTAGCCACAGAAGTGGGGAGCCATCCCATGCCGTGGCATCCAACAACGACGCCATAGTGGTCGGCAGGCGCACGTTCCATAGCCGTTCTGAAGATTTCCGCAATGCCTTCCGCATGCTTGAGGTCAGGATCCTCATAACGAATGAAAGTATCACATACACAATCATTTCTCTTCTTAGTCATCTCATACATGACCGCGGTGGAAGGACTGTCGGAAATGAAACAGACGAAACGCACCTGTTTCGAGTCTCCTTTTGAGGCAATAACATCTTGGATGTCAGCCACATTGTAATTGATTAAGTTATAGAGTCCTTTGCTGGTTTGAGTTCCCGACCAAGGAAAATACATGATAATGGTGCGGTTGGCCTGCTCCTGTCTTCCATCATCACCATGGTCGTCGTGGCACGCAGTCATCCCGCATAATAGTATAAGAGACAAGATATACAGAACTTTATTCATTTTCATCGCGGAGCCGTTCAGAACCTGCCATTTTCCAACATCCCAATCCAATGGAGAAGTTTGCTGAAAAGACAGAAATTCAACACTAAGAATCAAAAAATAATTGCGAATATATAAAAACTTTTTCATTTTACATTAAATAATGTAATTATTTGATGATAATTTGCTAACTTTGCATAAAATTTAGATAAACAGGATTGTGGTCTATCAGGAAAAGCCACAATGAAGCAAATCATTTTTTAAGGTAAAAAAACGACATGAAAGAACTATCGCTCAAGTATGGTTGCAACCCCAACCAGAAACCCGCAAGGATTTACATGGAGAACGGTGAACTGCCGATCGAAGTACTTAACGGCCGTCCTGGCTACATCAACTTTCTGGATGCGCTCAACGCATGGCAGTTGGTGAAAGAGTTGAAATCCGCCACAGGCCTGGCTTCCGCCGCTTCGTTCAAGCACGTGAGCCCTGCCGGCGCCGCAGTGGCAGAGCCATTGAGCGACACATTGAAAAAGATTTATTTCGTGGACGACGTGAAAGTTCCGCTGACTCCAATCGCCACCGCCTATGCCCGCGCCCGTGGTGCTGACCGCATGTCATCCTACGGTGATTTCATCGCTTTGAGTGATGAGTGCGACGAAGCCACTGCCCTTTTGATCAAGCGTGAGGTGAGCGACGGCGTGATTGCCCCGAGCTATTCCGATGCCGCCCTCTCCATTCTGAAAGAGAAGCGCAAAGGAACCTACAACGTGATTAAGATTGACCCAGCCTACGTTCCAGAACCAGTTGAACGCAAGCAGGTGTTCGGCATCACGTTTGAGCAGGGCCGCAACGAGGTGGACCTGACAGGCGATGAGCTGTTCGCCAACATCCCTACTGCCAACAAGGACTTTCCTGAGCAAGCCAAGCGCGACCTGAAGATAGCCCTCATCACCTTGAAATACACCCAGTCGAACTCAGTGTGCTATGTGAAGGACGGTCAGGCCATCGGTATCGGTGCTGGTCAGCAGAGCCGCATCCACTGTACTCGTCTGGCCGGCAACAAGGCTGACATCTGGTGGTTGCGTCAATGTCCGAAAGTGATGGCGCTTCCGTTCAAGGAAGGCATCCGTCGTGCCGACCGCGACAACACCATCGACGTTTACATCGGCGACGAGTATGAAGACGTACTCCGCGACGGAGTATGGCAGCAGTTCTTCACTGAGAAGCCATCACCGCTGACCGCAGAGGAGAAGAAAGCCTGGATTGCTCAGAACACGGGTGTATGCCTTGGCAGCGATGCCTTCTTCCCATTCGGCGACAACATTGAGCGTGCTCACAAATCCGGTGTGGAATATATTGCCCAGGCTGGTGGCTCAGTGCGTGACGACAATGTGATTGAGACCTGCGACAAATATGGCATCGCAATGGCGTTCACCGGCATCCGCCTGTTCCACCATTGATTCGCCCTGCTTCACCCCAATCCGCTACCCCAGTCCATCCACTCAAATCAACATCCTTATGGCCAACAACGAAGAGATTCGCTATGCGATCATGAACGGCATCAACTTCGGTGGTGCGAAAAAGCAAAAAGACGAGAGCGGCAAAGTGAAAACCAAAGCCAAAGGCAAAGGTTATCACACTGGAGCTCACGGCTCCGCCTCTGCCAAGCACAAAGCTGAGATCCGTCAGCGAGTGAAGAAACGTGCGAGCCAGAACAAAGGCCGTTGAATCAGGCAGCATCCATATCCGTTTGCTTTTATAGCATGAGATAATGTGGACGGGCAATCAAACGAAGGCATCTGCAGGTGCAAAAAACGATTTTTATAACAACAACACAATATGCTTACTTTAAAATTGATCAAGGAAGAGACCGACCGCGTGGTCAAAGGTCTTGAGAAGAAGCACTTTGACGGTGCGAAAGAAGCCATAGACAAGGCTTTGGAAATTGACAGACAACGCCGTGAGACCCAGGGACAGGTAGATGCCCTGCTGTCGGAAAGCAAGAAATACGCCAGCCAGATTGGCCAGCTGATGAAGAGTGGCGATAAGGCAGCCGCAGAGGCAGCCAAAGCCGAGGTGGCCAAACTGAAAGAAAAGACCGCTGGCCTCCAGGCTCAGCAGAAAGAACTGGAAGAAGAGCTGGTGCGCCATCTCTGCACTATCCCAAACATTCCGAACGACGATGTACCCGAAGGCGCTGGCGCCGAGGACAACGTAGTGGTGAAAGAAGGTGGAGTGAAGCCAGAATTAGGCAAGGATGCCCTTCCCCACTGGGAATTGGCCAAGAAATACAACCTGATTGATTTTGAGCTGGGTGCGAAAGTGACCGGTGCCGGTTTTCCTTTCTACATCGGCAAGATGGCCCGTTTCCAGCGTGCCCTCGAGGCCTTCTTCTTGGAAGAAGCCCGCAAGGCCGGTTATCTTGAGGTTCAGCCTCCATTGGTGGTGAACCAGGCTTCGGGTTATGGCACAGGTCAGCTTCCTGACAAGGAAGGTCAGATGTATCATGCAGAGGTGGATGACCTCTACCTGATTCCTACGGCTGAGGTACCAGTGACCAACATCTTCCGCGATGTGATCCTGGAAGAGAAAGACCTTCCTATGAAACGTTGCGCCTACTCTGCTTGCTTCCGTCGCGAAGCCGGTGCTTACGGCAAGGATGTGCGTGGCTTGAACCGCCTTCACGAGTTCGACAAGGTTGAGATTGTGCGTATCGACACCCCAGAGCATTCTTACGACTCCCTGAATGAAATGCTTGCCCACGTTGAGGGCCTGCTTCAGAAGTTGGAGCTTCCATACAGGATTCTGCGTCTCTGCGGTGGCGATATGTCGTTCACGAGTGCCATCTGCTACGACTTTGAGGTATGGTCGGCAGCCCAGCAGCGTTGGTTGGAGGTAAGTTCCACGAGCAACTTCGAGAGCTACCAGGCCAACCGTTTGAAATGCCGCTACCGCCGTTCATCCGACAAGAAGATTGAGCTGTGTCACACACTGAACGGTTCAGCGCTGGCTCTGCCGCGCATCGTTGCCTCCCTGATGGAGAACAACCAGACCCCAGAGGGCATCCGTGTGCCGAAAGCCCTTGTGCCATACTGCGGCTTTGAGTATTTGGATGACAAGAATTTCTAAATCCGTCACTATCAACTACGCAAAATAAGGTAAAAAGAACCATATCATCAACGTAATTCAAAAATGAACAAAATCGTAAAGAAAGAGCAATTTTCGGAGAAAGTCTTCAAGCTCGTAGTTGAGGCTCCGCTGATTGCCAAATCGCGTAAAGCCGGACATTTTGTGATTGTAAGGGTTGGTGAGAACGGTGAGCGTATTCCGCTGACCATCTCCGATTCCGACACCACCGCCGGCACGATTACGCTTGTCGTTCAGAAAGTGGGTTATTCATCCACAAAGTTATGTAATCTGAATGAGGGAGATTTTATTACCGACGTGGTCGGTCCTCTTGGTCAGGCCACTCACATTGAGAACTTCGGTACGGTAGTCTGTGCCGGTGGCGGTGTCGGCGTAGCTCCGATGCTTCCCATCATCAAGGCGTTGAAAGAAACAGGCAACAGAGTGATTTCCGTGCTTGCCGGCCGTACGAAAGAGTTGATTATCCTTGAAGACGAGGTGCGCAAGCACTCCGACGAGGTGATTATCATGACTGACGATGGCAGTTATGGCCAGAAAGGCGTGGTGACCGTAGGTATCGAGCAGGTGATTCAGCGCGAGAAAGTTGACAAATGCTTTGCCATCGGTCCTGCCATCATGATGAAGTTCTGCTGCCTGCTGACAAAGAAATACGAGGTTCCAACCGACGTGTCGCTGAACACCATCATGGTTGACGGAACTGGAATGTGCGGTGCCTGCCGTATCTCCGTAGGTGGCAAGATGAAGTTCGTGTGCGTGGACGGTCCTGAGTTTGACGGTCATGAAGTGGATTTCGACGAGATGTTCAAGCGCATGGGCGCTTTCAAAGCCGCCGAGATAGAAGAGATGAAGAAGTTGGAGACCCACGTGGAGAGCGTGATGGTTGACAGCAGCATCAAGATAGACTCTGCCAAAGCAGAGAAAGCGGAAAAGATGTCGAACAGCGCCAGTGTGGCAGAGCTGACCGACAACAAAGCCGAATGGCGTCAGGAGTTGAAGAAAGCCATGAAGCCGAAGGAGCGCACTCAGATTGAGCGTTGCGTGATGGGCGAGCTCGACCCAGTTTACCGTGCCACCACCCGCACCGAGGAGGTGAACATCGGTCTGACCGAGGAGCAGGCGCTGACCGAGGCCAAACGCTGTCTGGACTGTCCGAAACCAACCTGTATGGAAGGCTGTCCGGTGAACATCAACATTCCTTCTTTCATCAAGAACATCGAGCGCGGCGAATTCCTTGAAGCCGCCAAGGTGCTGAAATCCACTTCTGCCCTTCCTGCCGTATGCGGCCGTGTATGCCCTCAGGAGAAGCAGTGTGAGGCACAGTGTATCCACGTGAAGATGGGTGGCAAACCTGTTGCCATTGGCAACCTGGAGCGTTTCGCTGCCGACTTTGAACGTGAGAGCGGAAAGATGGCTTTGCCAGAAGTTGCTGAGAGCAACGGCATGAAGATTGCCATTGTCGGTTCCGGTCCTGCCGGCCTGTCATGCGCCGGCGACATGGCCAAGTTGGGCTATGAGGTGACTGTGTTTGAGGCACTCCATGAGATTGGCGGTGTGCTGAAATATGGTATTCCTGAATTCCGTCTGCCGAACGCCATTGTTGACGTGGAGATCAACAACCTCCGTAAGATTGGTGTGAATTTCGTGAAAGACTGCATCGTGGGCAAGACCATCACCATTCAGGATTTGGAGAAGGAAGGCTACAAAGCCATCTTCGTGGCTTCCGGCGCCGGTCTGCCAAACTTCATGAACATCCCTGGTGAGAACAGCATCAACATCATGTCGAGCAACGAGTATCTGACCCGTGTGAACCTGATGGACGCTTCGAACCCTGCTTCCGACACCCCAATCAACAAGGCTCACAGCGTGATGGTGGTAGGCGGTGGAAACACCGCCATGGACTCTTGCCGTACCGCCAAGCGTCTTGGTGCCGAGCACGTGTTTATTGCTTACCGCCGCAGTGAGGCAGAGATGCCTGCACGATTGGAGGAAGTGAAACACGCCAAGGAAGAGGGCATCGAATTCCTTACGCTCCACAATCCGATTGAGTATATCGCCGACGAGAAAGGTGCTGTGAAACAAGTCCGTCTGCAGAAGATGGAGCTTGGCGAGCCAGATGCAAGCGGTCGCCGTTCTCCAGTGCCAATCGAGGGAGCCATCGAGACCCGCGACATCGACATGGCTATCGTGGCAGTAGGTGTATCTCCAAATCCACTCGTTCCTAAGTCGGTGGAAGGTCTGGAGCTGGGCCGCAAGAACACCATCGCCGTGAATGACGAGATGCAGTCGAACATCCCAACCATCTTCGCCGGTGGTGACATCGTTCGTGGTGGAGCCACAGTGATTCTGGCGATGGGCGACGGACGCCGTGCCGCCAAGTACATGGACGAGATGCTTAAGAAAGCATGATCTTTTGAAAATCAAACGCAAAAACGACAGACACCCTTTTGTCGTTGATGCACATCCCAATAAAAAAACGTCAGGATTTCCAATCGGAAGTCCTGACATTTTTTTATGATGATAATAACATCAATGGGTTTCAGAAATTTATCCACATTAGCATTTGAGGCTATTCTTTTGTAAGCAGTGCCACAGCGTATGCACTGATGCCCTCTTCCCTTCCCGTGAATCCAAGTCGTTCGGTGGTGGTTGCTTTGATGCTGACATCATCCGGGTCAATGCCCATCACCTGAGCCATGACACGCTGCATCTCAGGAATATGAGGATTGAGTTTTGGCCGCTCCGCACAGATTGTTGAGTCGATATTTCCAATCTCATACCCTTTTTCTCTGACGAGTGCCACCGTTTTCCTCAGGAGTATTTTGGAGTCGATGTTCTCAAACTCCTTGGAGTTGTCGGGGAAATGATACCCGATGTCGCGCATATTCGCAGCACCGAGAATAGCGTCACAAACCGCATGTATCAGCACATCCGCATCGCTGTGGCCAAGGAGCCCAAGCGCATGGTCAATCTTGATGCCACCGAGCCACAAATCACGTCCTTCCACCAAGCGGTGGACATCAAATCCCATTCCTATTCTTGTTTTCATTCCCAAAAGTTGATTGTTTGATGCAAAGTTAATGAAAATAAAGGAGAAAACCATCTTTTTTGTTAATCTTTACAAAAAAGGCTGATAAGTGGGATTTTATTAGTATATTTGCAAAACCAACGCAGATTCCTTCATTTGAAATAGAATCTCAATCAACAGAAAAAGATGAAACAAACTATCAGCCTAATCCTCAGCTTATTCTTATTCACCTCTACTATTTGTGTGGCTCAAACAGACGGCAAAAGCCTGGCCATAGAAGGATTGAAATACTACAATGGCAAAGTTGTAGAGAAAAACTTGGAAAAAGCCGCAGGTTTTTTCCGTCAATCTGCAGAAGCCGGCGACATGGTAGGTCAGTATTTCCTTGGTTATTGCTATTTCAACGGCGAGGGTATCGCCAAAAATCCTTCCGAGGCATTCAATTGGTTCAGCAAATCAGCAGCCCAGGGTTGTGCCCAGGCACAGTGTGAGCTTGGCTATTGCTATTATATGGGCATCGGTGTTGATGTGGACCAGAAGAAAGCTGTTGAGCTATATGAGCAATCAGCAAACAAAGGATATCCGAAGGCACAGTTCTACCTTGGCGACTGCTATTTCAACGGCGAGGGAGTTGAGGAAGACGAAGGCAAAGCCCGCTATTGGTATCACCGTGCCGCCGACAACGGCAACGAAGATGCAAAAGAGGCGCTCGTCAGACTTCTGGAGCAATAATCTCTTCCGCACAACCTTTTTTTACGCTAACAATTCTTTTCATTCATCAGTCATCCCATTAATCCCGACATTCTTCTATCGATGAGAATCATAAGCCGTTCTTATCAGATACTTATTCTCACTGCCAGCATGCTGTTATGCAGTGTGATGAACACTTACGGGCAGACCGATGCCCGTGAGAAGAACAGCCGTGGTGTGGATTTTCTGCTGGGTGAAGGTGTGATGCGCAATCCACAAGAGGCCTTCCGCCTTTTTGAGGAATCGGCCCATGAGGGCTATATCCTGGCCATGAACAACCTCGCCAACTGCTATTATAATGGTGAAGGGACAGAGCGTGACTACCATAAAGCGTTCTATTGGTATGGTCAGGCAGCAAAGAAAGGTAATGCCACAGCCCAATGCAGCGTTGGTGAATGCTACTACTATGGCAATGGCGTGAGCCGCGATCTGAGTGAGGCTGTCCGTTGGTTCCAAGCCTCCGCCGACCAAGGTTATGCCAACGCCCAATACCATCTGGGTCTTTGCTATAACAAAGGCCATGGCGTGTTCCGCGACACCCGCCTATGTATCTTTTGGTTGGAAAAAGCCGCCCGTCAAGGTCTGCCGAAGGCTCAATATGAATTCGGCAACTGCTACGACCATGGGTTCGGTGTGGATAAAGACCATGAGAAAGCCCTTTACTGGTGGCAGCGCGCAGCCAATCAAGGTTATGCCAAAGCTCAGGAGAAATTAGGAAGATAACAATGCTCCTTCCCTACTGATTACGGATTCACTCCCCCATTTATAGACTTTCCAACGTTTTGAATTATAAGCATTTGTTCTTCCTTCTTACAAGAACAAACCGCACCAATGGTCAAAACGCTGAACGGTTTGTCCTCCGAATTTTTCCAATGACCGCCTTGCCTGTTCCGGTGTTTTCTCCACATTCAGTTTTGTCTTGGAGAAAAACTTGTCGGCAAAACAGATGATTTGTTCCTCAATGGTTTCTGGCACAAGGTCGATATGCGGCAGAGGCAGGTTCTGCTCAATAATCTCGCTGGCGGGCAGTCCAGTTCCCGTATGTCGCTCACACACCCTGGCATGTCTGTGCCATCCCATCTCATTCAGGATTTTCGCGCCCAAAATTCCATGACAGATATAAGGCTCGGTGCCAAAACAATGGATGCCAGGGGCATCGGTCAGAAAAATGCCGATATCATGGAGCATGGCCGCCTCCTCAGTGAAGAGTGGATCGGCATTGAGCTGCGGATGACTTGCTATGATGCGCAGCGCCTTGTCAGCCACATCCCTGCTATGGAGGACAAGAATATTTTTGAGTACCTGATTGTCAGCATAATATTTATCTATCAGCTCATCAATCAGCTTCATTTTCTCAGTGTGTGTGGTTTCCATATTGATTCTTGCAGCCTTATTCCACATAAAGGACAAGTCCCTTCAGATATTCACCTTCTGGATGATAGATGTTGATTGGATGGTCGGCCGGCTGATGGAGCTGGTAGAGAATCCTCACATTCCTCCTGGCATGAGCCGCAGCCGTGAAAACAGCAGTGCGGAACGCATCCTTCGTGATGACCTGCGAGCAGCTGAATGTGAACAGGATTCCACCCGACTGAATTTTCTCAAAAGCTTTCTGGTTGAGTCTAGAATAGCCTTTCATGGCATTCTTCACCGCATCTTTATGCTTGGCAAAGGCAGGCGGGTCGAGGATAATCAGGTCGTATTCCCCTTTCTTCATCTCATCAAGAAACTTGAAGGCATCCTGCGCAAAAGCCTTATGGCGCGGGTCACCGGGGAAATTGAGCTCCACATTGCTGTTCGTGAGGTCGATGGCCTTTTGCGAAGAATCAACCGAATGCACCAGGTTAGCGCCTCCCCTCATGGCATAAAAGGAGAATCCCCCAGTGTAGCAGAACATATTGAGCACCCTCCGGTCTTTCGCAAACTTTTGGAGCAATGCACGGTTCTCACGCTGATCGACAAAGAATCCGGTTTTCTGCCCTTTGAGCCAATCCACATGGAAACGGAGTCCGTTTTCCACGGCGATATCATCCTTGTCGCCTCCGATGAGGAATCCGTTCTCCTGTCCAAGGTCAGCCTTGAATGGCAATGTGGTTTCTGATTTATAGTAAATATTCTCAATCTTGTCGCCCATCACCTCTTTTATGGCTTTTGCCACCATCATGCGGTCGGTGTGCATTCCGACAGAATGTGCCTGCAACACCGCTGTCTTTCCATAAACATCGACCACAAGCCCAGGCAGGTTGTCTCCTTCCCCGTGGATCAGTCGGAAAGTGTTGTTCTGGCATTCCTTATCCCCGCCGGTTTCCTGACACACTCCAATGGCCTTCCTCACATCAAGAGCAACGGCGATTTTCCTTTTGTAAAAATCCTCATCGATTTCCTCCCCTGAGAAAGAGAGGATTCGGATCATGATGCTTCCAATCTGGAAATGTCCGGTGGCGATGTATTTGAAATCCCAGTCTTTTCCATTCTCATTAGGTGTGGATGCATAGACCTCCACCACCTCTCCTTCTTCCGGCTGTTCAGAGAAATGATGGATAGCCCCCGAGAAAATCCAAGGGTGGAAGCGATTGAGGGAGTCTTCTTTTCCTTTGCGTAAGAAAGCCTGTTTCATAGGTATGTCAGTTGTTTTCGGTTTGTTCAATAAATGGTTTGAGCACATAGTCGTGAGATGCTATCAGCTCACAGAGCCTGTCGTAGATCCTCACGCAAGCGTAAGCATCGAGAGCCGCATATTTTTTTTGTGCTTCATCAAGAATGTCGGCATTCCAATTGGAGAGTTGCTTGCGTTTTGAAATCTTCATGCCGAAGAGGTTGGCATAGATTTTCTGGAGGCTGAGGTCTTCGATGCCCACTTTCTTCACAAGTTCCTGTATTTCCACAACGTTCTGAGGCGTGATCTTCCTGCGTGCGCTGAGTGCCCTGAAATCATCTCCGAGTGAAAGTCCCACTTTCTTGATTTTCTTACTCTGCATGAGTTTCACAATCCCATCGGTCATTCCAATGAATCGGAGTTGGAAAAGGAAAGCGGTGTCGTGTGTAGATACCTGCAGGAGTGCCACTTTGTTGGCTGCCCCTTTCTTGAACACCGGTTTGGTCTCCGTGTCGATTCCGATGATAGGCTGTTCCATGAGATACCGAACCGCCTTTCCTGCATCGATAAGGTTGTTGACCACGATAATCCTTCCTTGGAACTCCTCCTGGGGCAACTGGCTGAGCAGCTGCTTGTCGAATTTCTGCTGAATCACCTGTGCCATCACTCCTCCACTCCGTCGGTTGAAAATTTCACTTCATGCAGAGGCCTCATCACGTTCACCAACTTCTGTCCCCAGTAATTTCTGAAATTCTCCTTGCACTGCGCCACACTCTCGAAGATGATCTCATCATTGAGCGCGAGTTTGAAATTCATCGCAAAATTTTTCACATCCTGATAAATGTCGGCCAGACATTCACTGACCGTGCAGAGAATCGGTGTGTCGCTATATTTCATATCCTCCACAAAAACATCGAGGAAATCATCATGCTGTCCAAGGAGCAGGGCGATATTGTTTCTAACGATATTGTAGTTGTCCTCATCCACAAATTCCTCGAGGCTGATGCCTTCGTAGCCTTCATATTCAGGCATCAGATCCGCCTTGAGGTAAAGGAGCGGGAGTACTTTTGTGATTTTGTCGAGGAAATCCTTTCTTGAGAAATCGGTCACATTCTCGAGCATATTGCAGAACTGCGCTGCGACGGTGACAAATTCGAGTATGTTTTTATCGTAAAGATTGTGTTTGTTTTCATCCATAGTGCAAAGTTAGTGATAATTTACGATTTATGATTTAGGAAACCTGAATAATTTGCATTTTTCATGTTTTAGGAGATGTTGTGGGCCTGTAGAGGGGGGCTTTGTAATTGGGACATGGGCATGGGGGCATGGGGCATGGCACATGAGGACGACGCAAGATGCGTCGTCTCCAATTTACGTGGTTGCAAGGAGGGGCGGTTGAGGGGAATTATAACCGCTCTACTATATAGTCTGAGCGCCGTCCATTCGGCATGACATCGGAAAGCCCTTTTTTATTTTTGGGCTTTCCTCTGCCATCCCTTCTTGGCCGGCTTTTAGAAAGAAAAGATAAAATGGGAACTAAAGAACGAGGCGCAAGCCGAGGAGGTAGGAGCTGTAGGAAGGCGTGTTGAAGCACCGATCCGACACACGACAGAGCCTGGCGCTGAAGTACCAGCAGCCCCCACGATACACGCGGTAACCGCCATTGGAAGGGCCTTTCGGGTTGGTCTGGGAAGAACTGCTGTAGTTACCATACCAGTCCTGGCACCATTCCCACACATTGCCACTCATATCATAGATGCCCAAGCCGTTTGGAGACTTGGTTGCAACATTGTGGGTTTCACCACCACTGTTATCATCATACCATGCCACATTGCTGATATTTTCGCTTCCAGCATACTTGGAACCGCCGCTATGCCCACCACGGGCGGCATATTCCCATTCTGCCTCGGTGGGCAGACGGAAATTCTTACCCGTCTTGGCATTCAAACGGGAGATGAAGGTCTGGCAGTCGTTCCATGAGACACTCTCAACTGGACGCCTATCACCTCTGAATTCCGAAGGATTGCTTCCCATCACGGCAGTCCAGAGAGCCTGGGTAACCTCGGTCTGGCCGATGTAATAACTGCTCAGCATTACGCTGTGAGTTGGTTTTTCATCATTCCAAGCATCTGAACCTTGCTCACTGGTCGCCCCCATGGTGAAGGTGCCACCTGGAACATAGACCATGGTGAAGGACACGCCACCGACGGTGAAGGTGAGATTACGGGCGGGATTTTCCTGTTTTGATGAGGCAGAAGATGCTTCTTCATTTGTAGAAGTCTTTTGATTTGTCTCCGCATTTCTTTCAGGAACTTGAACATTATCAGATATTGTCGATGGGCCTTCTTTGGCATCTGATGCGTTCTTCTTTGCAGAAACTGCAGTTTTATGTGTTTTAGATTGATTTCCTGAATCATCATCCATACTTTTAACAAGGAACACAAATGCGGCAATAAGCAACAGGGCAGACAACATCACCACCATCCATTTGCCTATATTTCCTTTCTTCTTTTGATCTGTGTTATTTTTATAAAGAGGCGAGATAACGGAACTTTGGCCTTCGGTGGCATTGCTGTTTTGTAAGATTAGGGTCTTATATGCTGAAGAGTTTGCTCTTCCGGCTTCAATTTGAGTTTCTTCTTTTGATGAGGTTTTGCCAGTCTTTGAGTTCAAGCCAAATCCTGTCTGGGCGGCGACATCGCCTGATTCGATTGCGGCAGCAGGTTTATGTGGATTGGCAGCAACAGCCATTGCCGGTGGATTGCCAACCGAAGGAGAAAGTGACGGCAACGCATTGATTCCCAATTGGCTCATGCAGTTCCGTATGGCACTCACGTTTTGAGGGCGGTCTTTTCTTTTCGGGGACATCAACCACTGAATCAGGAGA
>OMUD01000206.1 GCA_900314125.1 uncultured Prevotellaceae bacterium
TTGTAACTTTGCAAATTTGTTGGCGGAAATGGCAGAAAAGGGGCGAATCTTTCTGTCCTACCGATAAGTTTTTATTCCGATATGAATCGTATTTATTATAGTTTGGTGGCGCTGATGGTGTCGGCGCTTAGTACAGTTGCGCAAAATCCGGCGCAAAAAACAGCGGTGGACACACCGTTTGCAGAGTTTAGTAATATACTCACCAACAATTGTGAGGTGAAAGTGGGAGAGGTCTCTTTCAACATGGTTTGTGTGCAGGGAGGAACATTCATCATGGGGAAGACCATCGACCAGATGTACCGATCCTCGTCTGATGAGGAACCGGCACACAGAGTGGCGGTCAGCTCTTTTCTGATCGGCCAGACCGAAGTCACCCAAAAGCTGTGGCAGGCCGTGATGGGCAACAATCCCGCCCATTTCAAGAATCCTGAAGCACCGGTGGAGAACGTGACATGGGAAGAATGTCAGGAATTTATCCAAAAACTGAATGCTGCAACAGGCATCACCTTCCGTCTGCCTACGGAGGCGGAGTGGGAGTATGCCGCAAGGGGGGGCTGCCTGTCGGGACAATGGATGCATGCTGGAAGCGACAATCCAGAAGATGTGGCATGGTATGGCTCCAACACAGAATCTACTCATCCCGTGGCTCAGAAGAAAAAGAATGACATCGGTCTGTTCGATATGTCGGGCAACGTGGCAGAGTGGTGTGCCGACTGGTATGGTGACTATACTCTTGGTTTTCAAACTAATCCACATGGACCACAGACTGGGGTGGAGCGCTGTGTGCGTGGGGGCAGCTGGACCGGAACTTCCAATGGCGCACGCGTCGCTTACCGCAGTAGCCTGGCTCCTGCCGAACGCGACAACGCCACAGGGCTCAGGCTTGCTGCAAACATCACCCAAGCCATGATTGCCGAAACCAAAGCCAACCCTCGATTCGAAGGACGCCATTTCGCTGCCTTCGACGCAGCACCGATATCCACAGAGCGGTTTAAAATCAACGAGGTGAAATTCAATATGGTCGGTGTTCAGGGTGGCGCATTCTTCATGGGTGCCACACTGGAGCAGACGCAGTATGGCGATGTGGACGAGCAACCGTGTCACAATGTGGCGGTGTCCAGTTTCAGAATCAGCGATACGGAAGTGACTCAGGCACTGTGGAAAGCGGTGATGGGGGAGAACAACAACCCGTCACGTTTCAAGGGCGATGAGCTGCCCGTGGAAAATGTGACTTGGGAAGACTGCCAGAAATTCATCAAGAAACTGAACACCATCACTGGGAAGCAGTTCCGCCTGCCTACGGAGGCGGAGTGGGAATATGCCGCACGTGGTGGCAACCGGAGCATGGCGTATGCCTTCCCGGGAAGCGACGAGTGCAACGAAGTGGCTTGGAATGCCCACAATGCCAAATCCACAAAGCCTGTGGCTACGCTCAAACCCAACGAATTGGGACTCTACGACATGGGAGGCAATGTGGCGGAATGGTGCGAAGACTGGTATTTCGCCTATTCCTTCATTCATCAGACCAATCCACAAGGACCGGGTATCGGCTCAAACAAAGTGCTCAGAGGCAGTTTCTGGGAAGATGGGCAGCGCTATTGCCATATCTCTTACCGCTACAGCGCCAAGCCGACGTTCAAATCGCAGAACATCGGATTCCGATTGGCACTCTGATTCTGTATTCAAGAATTTGAAGGCAGCCGATTTTTTTTCGGCTGCCTTTCATTCTTAATCATAAATAAAATGACAATTTTGCGTTTCTTAAAGGAATGGACGTTGCCCAGCGCCATTGTGTTCGGCACGTTGATGTATTTCCTTTTTGCTTTCGTGCCTGCACTCGATGAAGCTGCCGACACGCTCGGCCAGGTGTTCGACGTGGTTTTCCCTTTCTGCGTCTTTCTCACCCTTTTCACCACTTTCGCCAAGGTGGACTTCCACAAGATGCGTCTCACCCGTTGGCAGCTGTGGCTGGTGGTGGCGCAACTGCTCCTCACCGCACTGACCGTGGGTGTGGTGGAGCTGTTTGGAATCAGTGGAAACGCCAAAGTGCTCATCGAGGCTATGCTCACCTGTGTGATCGCACCATGTGCCACGGCGGCACCGGTGGTGACGGGAAAACTAGGTGGCGACATCAACACCATGACCACCTACACGCTGATTTCAAGCTTGCTGTGCGCACTCACCATTCCTGCAGTCTTTCCGATGTTGGAGCATGTGGAGAACGTCACTTTCATCTCGGCATCGCTCACCATCATGGAGAAGCTGGTCATCGTCATGCTTCTCCCACTGTTTCTCGGTTGGTTTGTCCGCCACTATGTGAGGAAACTCTATAATTTCATCATCCGACATCCCAACCTCAGTTTCTATCTATGGGCTGTGTCTCTCGCCATCACGACTGGTGTGACGGTGAAGAACATCTGCCACAGCACCTGCGGGACTTTCGCTCTCATCCTCATCGCTTTGCTCTCTTTCATGGTGTGCCTCCTCCATTTCATTATTGGCAGGGGAATCGGCGCAAAGTTCAATGAGAAAATCAATTGTGGTCAGGGCATGTTTCAGAAGAACACAGCCATGGCGATATGGGTGTCCTATATGTATCTCAGTCCTGTGGCATCCATCGGGGCGGGATGCTACGTGCTGTGGCAAAACATCATCAATTCTTGGGAAATCGCTGAAGCGAAACACAAAACCACCTGACTGGGTGTTAGAAATCGCTGCACTGCATGAGCAGCCAGATAATCAGAATCACAACCGTGTAGATGTTGGTCATGCTGTCGAAGCAACCAGAACAACCATTTAGGTTGGAACTCGGTGTGCCTTGCTGGCTTGGATTTGCCGTGTTTTGGGGATTCTGCCAAGGCTTAGGCTGCCATTGTGGTTTCGGCTGGGTTTGCGTCTGAGGCTTGCGTTTGGTTGCAGGCTTTTGTGAAGTTGTGTTCTTCTTGGAGGAAGAAGATGGGGCTGCAGAGGAATTGCCGCCAGAGGGTGCAGAAGGTATAGGAATCGGGATGGGGGCCACCCGACCTTCAATCTCATCAAGCAACCGTTGGTTCACCTGTGGATAAAGACCGATACCGTAGGCCAGACTCTGAAAGCAATAGTTCACATACGACGGGGCAAATCCATATTGCTTTTGGACTTTTGCCATCGACTGCTGCACAAACAATTTCCAGTCGCCGTGCTTGCCCTCATGGAGCATCCGCCCAGGATAGCCGTCATGAACCAGAGTCTTCATCACGTGATAAAGAGCCATGGGGTCAAAACGGTAGTAGTCGCTGATGTAGTTGATCAGCTTAGGGTCATTGTAAAGCTGGTCTCCAAATGTGGCGACGATTGTCTTGAGTGCGTCATGAAGGTGACTTTCCTGGGCCATGTATCTCGCAATTTTTTGTTTTTCTCCACAAATTTAGTGCATTCTCGCCGCTATTCCAAATTTTTATTTGTTTTTTTAGGTGGGTTCTAAAGAACTCAATATCTGGTTTTCCCCGGAAGACGGCGGAGCATCTTGCCCGTAGGCGAATAAACCTTCTGGAAAGAATAGCGGCCCTCATCGTCATATCCGTATGCGGATACGGTGATTTCTTTTTTAGTGTTGTCAATGGCCGACACCCCTTCAGTGCAGTTTAGCTGGATAGCGGTCTGGTTCTCAGCATCAATGATGTAAGTCCACACGTTTCTGGCATCTGGACAGCCTTCAACAATGAATTTATGAGCTTCGCCTGGAATGAAATAGGCTTTTTCTGCTGATGCTATCAGATGATAGGGAACTTCCACACAGTCACTGTCAGCGCCTGTCATCCTTTCCCATTGAGTGGGGGCTGTAGAGTTTGCCATGCAAAGGCGGGTGGCAGTGCCAGCCTCTCCGTCCGTCAGCCATACGGATGAAGGTTCGTCATCGCCAGAATGCACATACAAAGCCTGTGTGCCACGGCGGGCTTGGAGTAAGCAGCCTGCAGGCAGTTCGCTGATAGGAACGGTTTTCTGCTCATAACACTCCAGGCCTGGGGTCTCATCATCCGATTCTTCCTCATAGCAAATGGTGTCGGTATGGGAATAATGGTGGCTGGTGCCGTCGTATGGGAAATGATGGAATACTTCTTCTTCGCCGGATTGCTCAATGATCACAACCGTCAGGTCATAAAAATAACCGAGAAGATAGAAAAAGTGTGAGTTCTCCCATTTTCTTTTGAAACCTTGATAAGGCACGGTTTCTGGGGTTAAGGTGTAGTTGCTGGGATTGTAGTCGTAGAAGCAGCAGAATCCTTCTTTTGGACCGTTGTTGGGCTGGAGGGCCACGGCGAAGAGGGTGTGCCCGTTCTCACGCGGGTAGTTCCTGGCGTCGAGACGGTAGGAGCCGTCTAAAAGCCCGTTGTCGAATGAGGCAATGTGGAAATCCTCACAGTCCACAAAAACCTGGCCGCTGCCACCATCCTCCACGTCGTTCGACACAAACTGCCTGTCGCCTGCCTCGGCAAAGATGGCGGCTGCAGCCTGGGTTGGCCATGTGGCGTTGAAGGCACGGAGCATCTGCATCACGGTAGGATTCTTCCCTCCATTACGTACTTTGATTGTTTTATTACGCCATCCTTTCTCTATGGCTTCGGGTTGTGCCGACATAAAACCGTAGCAGCACAATAATAAGGCTAATACTGTTAATCTTCTCATAGCTTTAAGAATTTTGGTTTGCAATTTTATTTCTTTTTCAAAATTATGAAATTTGTATGACATTTGCAAGTTTGTCACCGCTTTCTTGACATTTTTGATAAGCAAGACGTTCGTCGCCGTTTTCGAGATAAATGATGCCGCAATACTTGAAGCCATGCTTTTCCAGCAGGTGCCGCATTATCACGTTGTCGCGGTGGGTGTCAATCCGGATGTTGTCGCTGTGTGTCAAGCAGAAGGAAAGCATGGTGGAGAATGTCCCTCTGGCATGGTGGCTGGAGGCTATACGGTGGACGACATGATAGGGATGGGCATTGTCTGCCCATTCGCCTTCATAGATGCGGGAGTAAGTGGGCTCAGGCGAAGGGATGAAGGCGAACGTACCGATAACCTCGCCCGATTCTTCTATCACATAGCTCACCCCACGGCGAATATCGTGCAGGAAGACATCGGCGGAAGGATAACCATCGGTCCATTGGTGCATATTGCCGCTTTCCCGCATCTTCCAGCGGGCATCTTCGGCAAGTGACAAAAGACAAGGGAGGTCATTCTCCGTGGATTTTCTGATTTGACGTGACATGGCTGTTCTCATTTTTTTTCGTTGCTAAGATACGGCTTTTTTGTGATTTTTAAATGAGGACTCTCTTTTCTTTTCCGATTTTTGTGATTCTTACCACTTTTTTCTTACTTTTGCAAAGAGAATCTTCAAGAATTAGATTGAACCAATAAATAACACCAACTTATGAATAAAAAGTTTTTTTGCCACATGGCTGCATTCATTCTCTTGATGATGATTGCAGTCAGAGTGGAAGCAGTGAGGACAGTAGGGCCGGGATTCGGACACTCCACCTTGTTTAATGAAGGCTGGCTCTTCTCTCTTTCTGACGACCAGCAGTACAAGGAACCGGGCTTTAACGACAACGCTTGGCGCAAACTCAACCTGCCGCACGACTGGTCGGTGGAGGGGCAACTCTCTCAGGACAATGCCAGTTGCACGGGTTATCTCCCTGCTGGCATCGCTTGGTATCGGAAACATTTCGACATGAAAGTTGACAGGAGCCAGGAGGTTGCGTGCATCTACTTTGAAGGGGTATATAACCGGAGTGAAGTGTATGTCAATGGACACCTGTTGGGAAAACGCCCCAACGGATATGTCTCCTTCCTGTATGAGATGACACCTTATCTCAAGGAAAAGGACAATGTCGTTGCTGTGAGGGTGGATCATTCACGCATTGCCGATTCCAGATGGTACACCGGCTCGGGAATCTACCGGGATGTCTATCTGGTCAAGGCACCGAAGACCCGTTTCGCACAATGGGGAACCACTTACTGGTTGGAGAAATTGATGGATGACTATGCCGTGGTGAAAGTGAGCATGCAGGTGGAGAATATCCGGCAAGGAAATGCTGTGCGGGTCTCCGTTCTTGACCGCGATGGGAATGAGGTGGCCACAAAAAACGAAAGCCTGAGAACGGCGGTGCCGGGAAAACCGTTTGAAATGATGGTGGCGGTGAAGAATCCGCAGTTGTGGTCAATCGACAGTCCTTATCTCTATACACTCAAATGCGAGGTCATGCAGAATGGGAAGACGGTGGACCAATCTATCTGCTCTATGGGGCTGAGAACCTTGAAGTTTGATGCCAACACGGGATTTGAGCTCAACGGGAAGAATATGAAGGTGAAGGGTGTGTGTCTGCACCATGATGCAGGAGTGCTCGGATCTGCTGTCCCTGAAGAAGTGTGGCGCAGAAGGGTGCGTGCGTTGAAACTGATGGGAGCCAATGCCATCCGAATGAGCCATAATATTCAGGCTCCGGTGCTCTATGACATCTGCGATGAGGAGGGAATGCTCGTGATGGACGAAGGTTCCGACGAGTGGGAATTTCCAAAGCGTAAGTGGATCACGGGATGGAACAACGGCACACCTGGCTACGATGGAACGGCCGATTTCTTTGAGGAATGGATTGACCGCGATGTGCGCGACATGGTGTTGCGCGACCGCAACCATCCTTCCGTTTTTCTCTGGAGTGTGGGCAATGAGGTGGACTACCCGAACGACCCATATTCACATCCGGTGCTCGATGGCACCACCATCAACCAGCCGATGTTCGGCGGATATAAGAAAGAAGCGCCTAATGCCGAGCGTATCGGATTCATTGCGAAGCGGCTGGCGGAGGTCATAAGGAAGGCGGACCCTTCACGCCCGGTCACTGGAGCCTTGGCGGGAGTGGTGATGAGCAACCAGACCATCTATCCTGATGTGATTGACGTGGTGGGCTACAACTACACGGAGAACCGCTATCAGGAAGACCACAAGACCTACCCGAACCGAGTGCTCTATGGAAGTGAGACGGGAGTGGGCTATAATGAGTGGAAAGCGGTGCGCGACAACGACTTCATCTTCGGACAATTCATCTGGACTGGAACGGACTATCTGGGTGAGTCGGGCAGATGGCCGTCAAGGGGACTCAACACAGGGCTGCTCAACTTCGGCAATTTCAAGAAGCCGCGTGGATGGTTCAGGGCATCACTCTGGGCAAGCCAGCCGGTGGCGTATGTCGGCACATACCCTATCTGGCCTCAACGCAATGAAGGCAACGGACAGGGACAGAGACGCCAGAGAAGGAATGTCTTTTCCATTGATGCTGCCGACAACTGGAATTACCGTGAAGGGGCAAATGTGAGGGTGGTGTGCTACACCAACCAGCCTCAGGCACGGCTCCTCCTCAACGGACAGGAAGTGGGGGAGACCCGCAGCCTCGACGATGCTACAGGAATGATACACTGGGACATCCCTTACCAACAGGGAACGCTTAAGGCGGAGGCGCTCGATGCCAACGGAGCGGTCACTGCGACATACGTTATCAAGACGGATGGCAAGCCTGTGGCACTCAACGTTACCGATCTTACCGATGAAGGACTTGCTTCGGGAGCAGACAAGAAGAAAGCCACACTACTGCAGCTGCTGGTCAACCTTTCTGATGAAGAGGGAGACATCGTGAAGAATGCCGATAGGGAAATCACCTGCCACATTCAGGGTGATGCCGAACTGCTGGGAATGGAGGCGTCTAACAACTCTGACATGTCGGACTATACCGACAACAAGCAAAACTCTTTCAGGGGAAGCATCCTCGTTTATGTCAGGAAGAAATCCGAAAAGCCTGTGACACTCAC
>OMUD01000024.1 GCA_900314125.1 uncultured Prevotellaceae bacterium
AAAAAACATCATCGAAATACTGTTTTTAATCATTGTCATCCCAAGAATGATATATTTACCCGAACGGCCTATCTGATAAAGTGCATGGGTTGCCATTCCTCACGCTCAGGATAATCGGGATTGCCGCCATTATGTATTTTCTTTAACAGCCAAGCCATGTTGTCAGCCATCGTCCTCATGGTCTGCATACCCTCAGTATCGAGGGCAGCCTGTCCCTCTTCCCGCCCATAGACAATGTTCCAATATTGAGACGTGACGACAGGCATATTCATCATCATGAAAGGCATGTTCATAGTCTGAAAAGCAGCGGTGGCTCCCCCACGACGGCAAACACAGACAGCTGCCGCAGGCTTATTGGTCACCTTTGCACCCGCTGAGAAAAACATACGCTGAATGAGTGAAAGCACTGCGCCGTTGGGCTGTCCATAATAAACAGGCGATCCAACAATCAGCGCATCCACATCATCGAGTTTTTCTGAGATACGATTGCACACATCATCATCAAACACACAACGTCCTAACTGCTTAACCTTACACTGGCCACAAGCAATGCAACCACGTACAGGTTTCACACCTATCTGCACAATTTCCGTCTCTATTCCTTGCTGTTCCAATGTCTTTGCAGCCTCGCTTAATGCGAGGAAAGTATTGCCAGCCTTACGAGGGCTGCCATTTATCAATAAAACCTTCATAATTATGTATTTTTAATAGTTCACAAAAAATTGATATTTCAGTTAGTTTTCTAAACTTTATATGTCAGTGCATCAGATGGCCAGCCAGTCACATTGTGCCCCGTATCAAGGCGATGGATGGCTTGAAGATCATCATCAGAGAGCGTGAAGTCAAATAGGTCAATGTTTTCCTTCATCCGTTCCTTGTGGGTGGTCTTCGGAATGATAATAATGCCGTTTTGGATAAGGAACTTCAGCGCAATCTGTGCAGCTGTCTTACCGTATTTTTCACCCACAGCAGCCAACGTCAGATTTTGAAAGATTCCATGCTTACCTTCTGCCAGTGGGCTCCAAGCCTCCAACTCTACAGCGTATGGCTTCAGGTACTCCAGCATCTTGCGTTGCTGATAGAGCACATGCGCCTCGCATTGATTCACTACAGGCATCACCTTGGCTCCGTTCACAATCTTTGGAAAGGTATTTGGATAAAAGTTCGACACACCAATGGCCCGGAACAATCCTTCCAAGTAGAGTTCTTCCAATGTCTGCCACATCACTTTCGGGTTGCCTACGGGCCAATGCAGGAGCATCAGGTCAACATAGTCGAGCCTAAGTTCACGCATGGAATGCTCCACCGTGCGAAGGGTCTGCTCACGGGTATAACAGGGTTCGCAGATTTTGGTCGTAACGAAAAGTTCTTCTCTGGCCACACCACACGCCCGTACACCATCGCCTACGCCTCGCTCATTATAGTACATAGCCGCCGTGTCGATGCTGCGGAAACCCACACTGATGGCATCTTCCACCACTCGCTGTGTGTCCCATTCAGGAACGTCATATACGCCAAGACCCACTATTGGCATCTTGACTCCGTTATTTAATTTCTTGTATTCCATGAATCGTTTCCTTTAAGTTCTGTAAATTACGTTTTCGGGGTATTTACATGTCAGTAAGCATACATTTCGGCCGTTTTTTGTTTTTATCCGGTGCACCTCTATTATTTTTGTATTTAGCTTTTACTATCTCATAGGAATTATGCGTCAATTCACGAAGAAGGTCATCAGGTGCTGTTCTCACATCAACGCCAATCCAATACTTTGGTGAGAGATTGAATGGTTTGCCTATACAACTATGCTGTGCTTTCAGTTCTTCAATGCGCTCAGGCTGACATTTCAGTGTGACGACACTAAAGTTGTCGCAATCGAAGAATGAAAACATGTGGTCAAATACATAGAAGACCAATACTCCACTGGCATACTTGAAGGCCGTGAAGGGTAATTTTTCTTCCACGTCTTCACCCAACGAAAGGCAATATTCACGATAATCCTCAATATTCATCGTACCAATATTTCATCTGATTTATGGGTGGTTCTATAAATTACGTTTTTACATACAAATCTCTCAAGTGTGTGTGTTCTCTTGTTTATATTCTTGTTAAGGGGTGTGATTATTTTAATTCCTGTGCTGGCCATCCATAGTCCTGATACATTGTGGCATTGAGTCCTTTTTTTCTGACATACTCAGCCAAGCCTTCGGCTCTTAGCTTTTCACGTGCCACGTCATCGCTGTTGATAGTCTGAAAAGCATCAAATTTGTCGCCAAAAATTTTCTTGGCCGTCGGCAGGTAATTGGAGCCATCTTCCACGCGGTCGAATGCCGTCACCTCAAAGCCCTTTTCCGTTTGCCTTATGTGCATTAAACCTGGGTGACTGCCTCCCGAGACACATTTCAGCGTGTCGCCCACCAAATTGTAGTTGAACACCCAGAAATCGCCCCACACGAGGATGTCTTCGGCATTACGTTCGTCACGGGCAACGACGCTGTGCAAAGGGACACAATGTTCTCCCGGGGCATAATGCCTACCTATTTCTTCCACAAGATAACGGTCGATAGCAGGGAAATAAGTTGTTTCCTTCTCGCCATCGGGCAATACTTCCTTGTTTTCATTGATCTTGACGACCTCATTGTTTTCGCCATTCCCATCCAAAGGAGAAGAGCTCGCCTGCTTGTTTCCACAAGCCGACAAAACCAGTAGCAGTGTAAAAGTTGATAAAAAAAACTTCATTATATTTTTCCTTTAATCTATTTATATTTTCTTCCATGTCATTTTGATGTGTGGTATGCCATCAAGCATGAAAATGTCAGACCGCTCCATCTCAGAAGTAGGATTTTGCTTCATATAATTGCTTAAGTTATGTTATTAAAATAATAATTTACGAGATTTAATCATAGTCTTGGCAATAAGTATGAATATTGCCCAACATGTCTTAACTCATTACACTAAAGCAGCATATTATAATTGCAAAGTTACTCTTTTTTCTATTATTTCAGCTTAATCATAACCATATTTTTTTAAAACGGGATTGACTATTTGCATGACAAATATATCGTTCGCGATATTTTCTTAAATAATCTTAAAAAATAATAGAAATCACTTGCAATATAAAAATAAAGCCGTAAATTTGTATCGCAAACGACACAAACAACAATTTAAACAATAATCAACATGACAAAGATTTATGATTTCAAAGCCCTTACAAGCAAAGGTAAGGAGATCGACTTCAAGGATTTTGAAGGTAAGGTATTGCTGATTGTGAATACGGCCAGCAAATGTGGTTTCACCCCTCAGTTCGCAGGACTGGAAGAGCTGAATCAGAAGTATAAAGACAAGGGACTTGTGGTTATCGGCTTCCCATGCAATCAGTTTAAGGAGCAAGATCCAAGTAGAGATTCAGAAATAGAAGAATTCTGCCAGATCAACTATGGCGTGAGCTTCCAAATTATGAAGAAGTCGGACGTGAACGGCGCAGCAGCATCACCAATATTTGAATATCTTAAAACCCAGGCTCCTACGGAGGAATACAAAGGGGTAAAAGCCGAAGCAACCCACGCCTTGCTGAAAAAGCTCAGCACAAGTGTGGAAAAAGACAGCGACATACTTTGGAATTTCACAAAGTTCCTGATTTCAAAGGATGGAGAGACCATCAAACGTTATGCTCCTACAGCAGAACCAAAAGACATGGAGAAGGACATCGAAGAGATGATGTAATAAATAAGAAAAAATCAAAAAATCAACCAATAATAAAAGGCAGTAGCAGCCCAGACCCTGTATCAGGATCCAGTTGAGTTTCTGAAAGCCGACTACAAGGTGTCTGTAGATGGAATTGAACTGTTGCGCAAGTGCATTGACGGAATTAAAGACGACCTGACCACTTTCGACATGATGAAGGAATATCTGAAGGATGAGGAAGAGGATATGTACTGGAGTGAGGAGCAGTTGGGGCTCATTGATATCATTGGTGCTAAACCATGGTTGATCAAGACAGCCCTTTAACCCAGATTGGTTGTTAAGACAAACAAAGATTTTTTT
>OMUD01000179.1 GCA_900314125.1 uncultured Prevotellaceae bacterium
CAAAAATTAAGCAAAAATATGCGTAGCAATGTCACTTTTTTTCATTAAATTTGCAAATTATAACACGATAAAAAATACTGACTATGTTCAAAAGAATCATTTGCTTGTTCTTTATCTTATTCACATTGGTTTCTTCCATCTATTCAAAAGATAAACAATTGACTTTGTGGTCTCCAGACAAAGGAATCTCGGTGAATATCAATATTGAAAACGGAATCCAGTATTCCATTGACGTTGACCAGAAGACCATCATCAAGCGTTGTAAGGCTCAACTGCTATCGTCGATACATAATGATAATCTTGAGCTCAAAAAGATTAAGCAGGAGAGTAAGACAGAGCATATAGAATCTCCATTCTACCGTACAGCTTCATTTGACGTAAGTTACAATTCCGCATCTTTCCTGTTCAAGAACAACCTTATTGTGGAATTCCGAGTGTTCAATGACGGTGTGGCATACAGATTCTTGACGCGCGGCATGGATGGCAAAGCATATCTTATTCAGGACGAATTTGCTGAATATGAATTTGCCGAGGACTTCAAGTCGTACATTCCTTATTCCACAAACCCCAAAAAGCCTGAGGCCATGGCTTTTCAAGCCACTTATGATGTAAACAGCCTTTCTAAACAGGATTCAAACAATCTTTCATTCCTTCCCTTGACTATAGACTGTTCTGACTCGACCCATCCAGAATTGAAAATCACCCTAATGGAAAGTGACCTTGAAAGTTATCCCGGGATGTTTATCAAGTCTGACAAAACGAGTCTTAAAGGTCATTTTGCTAAATATCCATCCAAATTTGAATACTACCCATGGCGAGTTCAGAAATATGTGACTGCAACAGAAGACTATATCGCCAAATGTAAAGGTGACCGCACCTTCCCTTGGCGCATATTCGCTGTCAGCCGCCATGACACAGAAATGCCAGTGAATAATCTTGTCTATGCTCTCGCCTCTCCAAAGCGTGTTAATGACATTTCATGGATAAAACCAGGACTGGTGGCATGGGATTGGTGGAATGACTGGGGAATCTCTGGAGTGGATTTCAAGGCAGGTATCAATATGCCAACCTACAAACATTATATAGACTTCGCCTCAGAATACCATCTTCCATACATCATACTTGATGAAGGTTGGTATAATCCTAAAAGCGGTGATATGCTGACCACCATTGACGATATTGACTTGGAAGAGCTTGTCCGGTATGGTAAGCAGAAAAACGTGAGAATTATCTTATGGACAGTATTCAACGTACTGGATAAAGATTTGGAAAAAGCCTGTGAAAAGTATTCTTCAATGGGAATCGCTGGTTTCAAGGTGGATTTTCTTGACCGTGACGACCAAGAGGCAGTTGATATGATTTACAGGATAGCCGACGTATGTGCCAAACATAAATTGATGTTAGACTATCATGGCATATATAAACCGACTGGCATCAACCGTACATATCCGAACATCGTGAACTTTGAGAGTGTGTTCGGAATGGAGGAAGCTAAATGGACGAAGCATGATGAGAAAGACATGCCGCTCTACGATGTGACTTTCCCATTCATCCGTATGCAAAGTGGATTTGTGGATTTCACCCCAGGCGGAATGCGCAATGCGACCAAATCAGACTTCCAACCGATATATAACAATCCTCTGACCATGGGCACACGCTGTCATCAACTTGCCATGTATATTGTGCATGACTCTCCCCTGACCATGTTGGCCGATAATCCCACATCATACAGACGTGAACCAGAATACACAAAATTCATCTCATCCTTACCAACTGTGTTCGATGAGACAAAGGTTTTGGCTGGACAAATGGGTGAATATATCGTGACAGCCCGACGTAAAGGCACCACGTGGTATGTCGGTGGCCAGACCAACTGGAACGCACGTGATTTGACAATAGACATGAGTTTTCTGCCTTCCAGTGGTTCTTTCCACACCATCATATACCGTGATGGAATCAATGCTGATAAAAACGCATGTGATTATCTAAAAGAGACAGCTACGTATTCTTCTGCCGACAAAATCAGTCTTCACATGGCTTCCGGCGGTGGATTTGTGATGCAGTTATCGGAAAAGAAATGATTGGAAACAAAAACCTGAATTATATTCCCCTTTTTGAACTTATTGTTGACATGAGACGTTATTTCATTTATCTTTTAACTATAGTCTGCTTTTGTTCACTTCATGCCCAGAATTATGAGTGCAGTACAATACAGACTCATAGAATAGAAGTTACAAAATCGTTGGATAAGCATCCTGATTCATTGGCGCTTGAGATTTTGTCGCCTTACTCACAAGGTGTTGACAGCCTGATTGGAGGAGTCATCGGCTATAGTGACATGCTAATGACAGCCGACCGTCCCGAGAGTCTGCTGTCGAATTTCGTTGCTGATGCATACGTGACCGAAGCCAAGAAAATGGGTTATAATGTGGATTTTGCCATCTGTAATGTCGGTGGTTTACGGAGCGACATGCCAGAAGGTGCCGTGACCAAAGGTAACATACTTAACATTGCACCATTTCAGAATTATTTCACTATCGTGGAATTAAAAGGAGAATATGTGCTTGAACTTTTTGCTCAAATTGCCCAATCCTTAGGAGAGGGAGTGAGCAAAGAAGTTGGACTGGTCATAGACGGAAACGGAACGCTCATTTCATCCAGTCTGAAAGGTAAAGCCATCAAACCGAACAAAACCTATAAGATTGCCACCATCAACTATCTTGCTGAAGGGAATGACCGCATGGAAGCTTTTAAGAAGGCATCAAAATGCATTGTCAAAGATGATTTGGCCCAAGATGTGCTGATTCATTATATCACAGATGAGAATCAGGCCGGACGTCATCTCACTTCTTCTCTCGACGGCAGAATCAAAGTTGTTGGGGGAAATCCAAGCTTAGATGATTTTGAAAAGAAACGAAAACAAGATGTAGAATTACTCGTGGTCCACACAAACGACACCCATTCATGCATTCTGCCGCTTGACCCCAACAGTGTGAACAAAAGCATTGCAGATAAAGGCGGATATATACGCCGCTCTACACTGATCAACGAAATGCGTGAGGTTGATCCAGATTTGCTTCTGCTCGATTGCGGTGATTTCTCTCAAGGCTCAGCATATTATTCTTTGTATAAGGGAGAAGTTGAAGTTCAGCTGATGAACCACATGAAATATGACGCCTCCACAATCGGTAACCATGAATTTGATTATGGCATCGACAATATGGTGAGAATCTTCAAGATGGCCAATTTCCCAATTCTCTGCTGTAACTATGATTTTGGAGAAACGGCACTGAAGGACATTGTAAAGCCCTATACCATAATCAACCGTAAAGGATTAAAAATCGGCTTGTTAGGTGTTTGCCCCGCATTGGAAGGCTTGGTTTTCGAAGAGAATTATAAAGGCATCAGCTATCTTGATCCACGAGAATGTGCGAATAAAATAGCTGAGTATTTGAAAAATGAAGAAAAATGTGATTTGGTCATCTGCATTTCTCATTTGGGCTGGCGTAAGACAGAGCTTGGGGGACCTTCGGCCAGTGGTCAGGTATGGGATCAGGACTTCATCGCAGGCACAAGAAACATTGATGTAGTATGTGGTGGTCACAGCCATACTTATTTCACCCATCCTGAATATGTGAACAATTTAGATGGAAAGCCTGTAATCTGTAATCAGATGGGCAAGAATGCCCAATATGTAGGAACTCTGACCATAGAGATGAAGAGCAAATGAGATATTTCATCTATTTATCATACGACGGCAGCAACTACCATGGTTGGCAAATACAACCCAATGGCAATAGCGTGCAGGAAACGCTACAACATGCACTCTCCACCTTATTAAGGGGTGACATCCCTGTGGTTGGTGCAGGGCGCACCGATGCAGGTGTTAATGCCACCGAAATGGTTGCCCATTTCGACACAAATATCCCCATAGACTGTATAGCCACAGTTAAAAGACTAAACAGATTTCTCCCTCAAGATATTGGCATCGAAAACATTGTGAGGGTTTCTGATGAGGCACATGCCCGTTTCAGTGCATTGGCAAGAACCTATAAATATTATGTCATCACAGGTAAATCACCGATGCTGCGCCACTTTGCGTATCGTTACCCCACCCCATTAGACTTCACCAAAATGAATGAGGCGTGTCGTCATTTATATGACTTTACAGATTTCACCTCATTCTCCAAGCTCCACACTGACACCAAGACCAATAATTGCAAGGTGATGCATGCAGAATGGAAAAGAGTGACTAATGACACCATGCTGAGTCATCATTCCACAGTGGTAGAGCTATGGGAATTCACCGTTCAGGCCGACCGCTTTCTCCGTAATATGGTTAGAGCCATAGTCGGTACGTTGATTGAGGTGGGACGAGGTACCATTAGCATTGATGAGTTTTGTGAAATCATAGAGAAAAAAGACCGTTGCTCAGCTGGAACAAGCGTACCAGGAAATGCCTTGTTTCTTTCAAAAATTGACTATCCGGATGATATCTTCGTTATTGATGGTCCTCCTCTTCAAGTTTCCAGCCAGTAGCATTACTTATACGTAGAGGTGTTAATTATATTTTGCATAAAACAATATAGTAGATTTAAAAAGATTGATTAGGATATGTGGATTATTTATGCGTTTCTCTCGGCTTTTATGCTGGGCTTTTATGATGTGTTTAAGAAAAAGTCTCTGACGGGCAATGCCGTCATTCCGATTTTGCTACTCAACACGCTTTTCTCGTCTATTCTTTTTCTTCCGTTGATTATATTATCTGCTAATGGTGTAATCAGTGATACCAGCCTTTTCTACACTCACAGTTACGGATGGGAAGGACATCAATACATCATCTTGAAAGCCATTATCGTGCTGAGTTCATGGATATTCGGTTATTTTGGCATTAAGAATCTTCCCATAACCATTGTAGGTCCAATCAACGCCACACGCCCTGTGATGGTACTGCTTGGCGCGTTGCTGCTTTTTGGTGAGAAACTAAATGTTTATCAGTGGGCGGGTGTGCTGATTGCCATAGGTGGTATATATCTGCTTTCCAACAGTGGTAAAAAGGAGGGAATAAACTTCTCTCACAACAAATGGATTATATTTGTATTTATTTCCAATATGCTGGGTGCCATATCGGGATTATATGACAAGTATCTCATGGCATCACCCGAGAATGGTGGCATTGGTCTTGACAAACTGGCTGTGCAGTCATGGTTCAATATCTATCAATTGTTCTTAATGACCATCATATTGATGCTTCTCTGGTATCCCAAACGCAAATCCACAACCCCATTTCAATGGCGATGGTCAATCATCTTGATTTCAGTGTTCTTATCGTTGGCTGATTTTGTTTATTTCTACTCACTCAGTCTTGATGGTGCCATGATCAGTATTGTCTCCATGATTCGACGCGGTTCGGTTATTGTGTCGTTCTTGTGTGGCGCATTTATCTTTAAGGAAAAGAACTTGAAATCAAAACTGGCTGACCTCACGTTGGTTATCATTTCCATGATCTTGCTCTTCATAGGCAGCAGATAGTATGGCAAAGACCATAAAACAAAAAAATCCAGATAATTCTGGATTTTTGTTGAGCGGAAAACGAGACTCGAACTCGCGACCCCAACCTTGGCAAGGTTGTGCTCTACCAACTGAGCTATTTCCGCAGTATG
>OMUD01000010.1 GCA_900314125.1 uncultured Prevotellaceae bacterium
TTCATCGTCTGGCGTTTGTCAAACGACTTCTTACCCTTAGCCAGTGCGATGTCAAGCTTCGCATAGCCGTTCTCACTCAAGTAAAGCTTGATCGGAACAATCGTGAAACCAGGAGTCTTGGCATCCTGGGCCAGATTCCGAAGCTCCTTTTTGTTGAGCAGCAGCTTGCGCTCGCGCCGCTCCACATGGTTGTTGTAAGAGCCGTAGCTGTACTGGGCGATGTGCATGTTCTTCACCCACAGCTCTCCGTTGATGAAATAGCAGTAGGTGTCCACAAGGCTCGCCTTGCCGTTGCGGATTGATTTGATTTCCGTGCCCGTCAGCACAATGCCGGCGGTGTAAGTGTCAATCAGCGTGTACTCAAATTCGGCACGCTTGTTTTTTATGTTTACTTTCGATACGTATCCTTTTTGTTTTGCCATTTTTCTCCTCTTTTTATGGATGAACCGTGAAATCTTCAAAGTGTGAAACGGCTTTCGTTTTCACGTACGTAAGCAGCGATTGCAGGAGTCATCTCCTCCTCGTAGTCGTCGAGGAAGTCGTCGCCGAAGTTGTTCATCGTGTCGAGATCCACATATAGCCCCATGAACGTGTCCTCATCCATGTCGGCTTCTATCTGTTCTTTCGTGCGGTTGTATTCCTTACGAACCTCATACATGAACTTGCCGAATTCCACGAATCCCCATTCTTTCTTCATCATCATCGGAAACGGGCCTCCAAGCACGTAGGGGCCGTAGCCGTTGTGGATCAACTGAATGAACCCGCCTTCCAACACCTCGTCCAGGATGAAACGGTAGGCCAGCAGCGTGTGTTGGTCAACACTCAGCTTGTCCATCGTCTCTGCAGTCAAACTCCCCCCGACAGCATCCAGATAGCTGTCGGTCAGCGCATATATGTATTCACCGGGTCCTTCTGCCCAGCTCTTGTCCAATTCTTTCTGATTCATTCCTTTGTCTATTCCTAATTTTTTATGTATCCCTATTTTTTTTAACCGTCCGCATGGCTCAAAGCTGTTATCCGCCGAGCGGAATAGGAGCTCGGCTTGCGACGGCTGAAGCTTTAGCTTCACCAAGGAGTAATCCCCTCGGGATTCCCAGCAACAGTGTTGCTGCCCTTTCCTAATTCAAAAGGCCATTCCTATAAGCATACAGCAGCTTCTTCAGGTTCTCCACCTTCGACTGCAGCACCTTGCCCTTGTCCGTGTCCTTCACGTACATTCGGTGTTCGCTCATCTCAACAATCTGAACTGAACTCTTGATGTCGTCGCCGCGTTTCACCGCCTCTTCTGCGCTGCGGAACGGCTGGTGCTGCATCAGTTCCAAACCTCGCGAATGGAATATCAGCGTATAGCCGGCGATGCCGGTCTCAGGCTGGTAGGCCTTGGAGAATCCGCCGTCGATCACCAGCAACTTGCCGTTGGCCTTCACCGGTGTTTCGCCGCGCGTCGTCTTCACCGGCACATGACCGTTGATGATGTGGCGGTGAGTACCCTCCACCTCAAAGTCATCCAAGATCATGTCTATCGTCGCTTCGTCGTTGTTGTATTCGTAGTAATACCCTTTCTTCTCTTTGTAGGTCTTGCTGTCCGCCACGAAGTAACGCTCAAACGTGGCCATCTTGTCCTTGTCGAACAGAGGAGAGTCCTTGCCGCACCACAGATACCAAAGGTAGTCCACGCTGAAACGCCTCCGGTCCGAACTTACCTCGCTGTTGAAGGCATTGCGGACCACCCGCTCAATCTTTCGCATCAGCTCCTTGCCTTTGTACTGCTTGCCTTCCACCTCCACTTCCTTCAGCTGACCGTCCTTGTCGAGCGGAACGGAACCGTGGAACATCAGGTTGGAGTTGCACACACGGTACATTCCGCCGCGCGACAGCAGGCAGTCGATGTGGCGGCGCAGCTTCTCGCTCGCGCGGAACGAATGCTCTATCTTCGTCATCAGCCGCTCCTCCTCTTTTGTCAGTTTCGACGGATTGTCGGGTATCAGGGTAGGGAAGTGGCTGTCTTTCAGTGTGTAGGTCTTGTTCCCGATTTGCACCGTTCCAGTCTCCAGGTCGATGGCGTCGAGCAACTTGCGGTCTGTCATGCCGAACGAAGGACGGCGGTCAATAATCCGGGCTTCCTCTTTCAGCTGGATGATGGTGATGGCTTTGTGCATCTGTGTCAGCATCCGCATTGTCTGCTCGTCCAGACTTCCGTCTTTCAGCAGGTCGCGAACCTCAAACTCCGTGCAGGGGTCATCGCGGTAGGTATCCATTGCGAATGTGGCGAGCGGAAGCAAGTTGATGCCGTAGCCGTCCTCAAGCGTCGAGAGGTTGCCGTAACGCATACACAGGCGCAACACGTTGCAGATGCAGGCGCGGTTCCCGGCACAGGCTCCCATCCACTCTATGTCGTGGTTGCCCCACACAATGTCGAAATGCTTGTAGTCGCACAGCGTGTCCATGATTTTGTCGGCACCAGGTCCGCGGTCATAGATGTCGCCGAGCAGATGCAGCCGGTCTATAGCCAGACGCTGAATCAGCTTGCTGATCTCGGTGATGAAGGCATCGGCGCGCCCTGTGTCGATAATCGACTCCACAATCATCTGGTAGTATTTGTGCTTCTTCTCGCCATAACCGCTGTACGACTCATGAAGCAGCTCCTCTATGATGTATTCGAAATCTTTAGGCAGCTCCTTTCGGATTTTCGAACGTGTGTATTTCGACGAAACCTCGCGGCACACGCTGATCAGGCGCACCAACGACGTGCGGTAGAAGTCATGCATGTCGCGTTTCTCCAGCTTCAGCAGCTGCAGCTTCTGCTCCGGATAGTAAATCAGCGTGCACAGCTCCCGCTTGTCTGACTCGTCAAGCTGGTCGCCGAACAACTCGTTCACCTTCCGCTTCACGTAACCTGAGGCATTGCGCAGCACGTGGTTGAATGCGTCGCTCTCGCCGTGAGGATCGCTGATGAAGTGCTCCGTTGGCTTTGGCAGGTTGAGAATCGCCTCCAGGTTGATGATCTCAGTGCTTGCGTCGGCTATCGTGGGATAGCTGTGCGACAGCAGCTCCAAATACCGCAGGTCATCACGGATCGAGTCCTCATATTGCTGTTTCTCGTCTTTTTTATCCATGGATTCACGTTTATACCACAAAATTAGTGATTTTTATCCGTTTTCACAATCCTTTCACAAAAAAAACACCACAGCGCGGAAATCTGAGCTGTGGCGTTGGCTTGTGGAGTCCGAAAGACGGTGCATCAATGGGGCTGCATCGGGTTGAAGTGGCGCTGGCCACCACCGCGACGGCGAGGGGTGAAGCGGTTCAATGCCTCACGGTTCCATTTGTAAAGTGCCTTCCGCACTTCAAAAATTTTCTGCCAGCTCAGCACGTCATGGAATTTCTTGTAGTAAGTCTCCTCGATGCGTTTGTTCTCCACTTCTATTTCGAGCAGTTGCTTGATGGCAGTGCCATATTCGGCGTCCGAAGTGCTTTCGTTGCAGGAACTGAGAATCTCCATCGTGCGCGCGTTGTTCTTGTGCTGCTCACCCATCATCTGTTTCAGCATTGGGTAAATCTTTTCACCCTCTTCCTGACTCAGGCCTGCCTCATGGTTCACGTATTCCTGAAGCATTTTCCAGAATGCCTCCGGAGAGAAATCACGGCGCTGGGTATGCTGGCCCTGTTGGCCTTGCTGACCTTGAACGTCTTGTGCTAATCCTGTCAAACTCATGCATAAAAGCATGAACGAAAATGCTATTCTTTTCATATCTTATGATTTGATGTTCAGTCTTTTATCTTTCCTCTTCTTTCTCTTTCCTCGCCCAAATCTTTTGTCTATTGCCCCGGCTGATAGCCGGGAACCCTCTGCATGGTCCTATCCGTCCGTATAGAAAAAATCCTTTAAATCCTTTTTATCCAGCGCGCAGCGCGATGTTTTTTAAAAACCATCCGCATGTCTCCTGCTAAAGTCTAAAGCCTAAAGTCTAGAGTCTAAAGCCTAAAGTCTAAAGTCTAATAATAGTCATTCCCTGCAAGATAGTCATATATCTCGCTGCCGCTCATTTGTGTGTAGTCCAAGATGTCATACTCTTGAGCATACTTTTCCATGTCGTTCACAGCGATGTTCACAACCTTTGGCTGGCTCACCTGTGCCACCGTCTGTACCGGTTTTGCAGGCTGAGCGGCTGCCTGGCTTGTGCGCTGAGCCGGACGGCTCGCCACACGTGCGGTCAGTGGGGCAGAACTTGCGCTCACGGTCGATACCAGCGTCGATGGGGTGTAAGCAGCACCTTCGTCCGAGCTGCGGCGTGGGGCAGCTGGAGCATCGGCCGAACGGCGGCGGTGCGACGACACATCGTAGGCGCTGTTGGCATAGACCTTCTGCTCTGGCTCTGAAGCCTGTGCCAACATGGTGTTGGTTGCTGGCTCGTCGTCGCTCTCAATCTTGATTACGGCCGGTTTCTGGGATGCCAATTGGTCTTTGCCCTCATCCGACGACTGCTGGGAGAGGAAGAAACCCACGCCGCACAGACAGGCGGCAGCGGCTACAGCCCATTTCACCCAAGGACGTTTCGTCTTGTGAGGCATCAGGCCCACGACTTTCGTCTTCGGTTTCATCACCGTTTTCTCAGCCTTGCCTGCGTCGGCAGATACATCGGGTATCTGAGCCATCACACGCGAGGTGAGACTTTCAAAATAGCCTTCTGGAACCTTGAAAGGTGGCTTTTTGTCTAACTGTTCTATAGAAAAATGCTTGTTCATAATGCACTCCTTTGTCTTTTTGACGGACTACAATGAAGAAAGTTTAATCGTGACTGTTGAAAAATTCTTCAATTTTTTTCACAGCGATATGATATGAGGCTTTCAATGCGCCTACACTCGTGCCGGTCACCTCGCTGATGTCCTCATATTTCATGTCGTCGAAATATTTCATCGTAAACACGCTGCGCTGCTTGGCGGGAAGACCGGCGATGGCGGCCTGGAGCATGCGCATCGTCTCGTCTCCATCGAAATAGCTGTCGCTCTCAAGCTGGTTCAGCATCGTGTTGCTGCTTTCCTCGTCGAAGTCGGGACTTGTGTCAAGCGACACCGTGTCGTGCTGCTTGCTCAGGAACGTCAGCGTCTCGTTGTAGGCGATTTTGTAAAGCCAAGTCGAAAGCTTGCTCTCGCCACGGAAATGTTCCATGCCGTTCCATGCTTTGATGAACGTGTTCTGAAGTACGTCGTCGGCATCGTCGTGGTAGGTCACCATACGGCGGATCTGCCAGTACAGACGGCTGCTGAACATGTTCACCATGTCCTCAAACGCCTTTCGTCGGGTAGAGGGGGAAAGCAAACGTTCGGTGATGTCGGTCTCTGTCGGTTTTGACATTGCTCTGATGCTATCTTAAAAAAACTTGCCTATGAAATCATAGGCAAGTTATTCTGAATTCTGAAGTCTTGGGCACTTTGCCCTCTGATGTTAGCGGAGATATACCTTGCGTGCCACGTTGCCAATCTTGATGATGTAGCAACCTTTTGGAAGAAAACTCAGGTCGATGGTTTTGGAAGGACTGTCGATGCTGATTCTTTTCACCTCAACACCCGTCAGGTTGAATATCGACACAATTTTCTTGTCTGCATTTTTGATGTGAACTGTTGACTCGCTCACGGATATCGTGATAGGAGCCTGCTCATTCTCAATGGCAGTCTTGGATATATCTTGAGCGCGCAGTTCTGTCGTAGCGGTGAACAGACCGGCGCATAAGGTCAATATGAGTAGCTTTTTCATCATAGGCATAAAGCTTTTATATTTATAAGGTGGAAGCTCTTCAAACGAACATTCTACACCTTTCCAACTGCAAATATAAGCTTTGTATTTCAAACAGCCAAGATTTTTTGTAAAAAAAATGACGGAAAAAACATTTTTTTTTACTTCTCCCACAATTTTAACCCCCTACTTCCGTTATCTGCCCACTTCAATTGTCAGTCCTTCCTCTGCCAGAAGGGTATTGGGGAATACGGTGCGTGCCTCCTCCAACAGCACTTGCTCGTTGGTGTAGCGTTGGGAGTAATGCCCTATGACCAACTTCCCGGCATGGGCGTCGAGGGCGATTCGGCCTGCCTCACGTGCGGTGCTGTGAAAATATTTCTTTGCCAGATCCTGACAGTCGTCGCCGTAGGTGGCTTCATGGTAGAGCAGGTCCACGTCCTTGATGAGAGGGACAATCGAAGGGGTGTAGGCTGTGTCGGAGCAGAAAGCGTAGGAGCGGGCAGGAGTCGGTGGGGTGGTGAGCTCGCTGTTGGGAACCACGGTTCCGTCGGCTTGTATGTAATCCAGCCCGTTTTTGATGTTGTTGAACTGGCTCTGTGGAACCTCATAACGCTGGACGGCACTCGGAATCAGGTGGCGCAGTCCTTCTTTTTCCTTGAACAGGTAGCCGCTGCAAGCCACGCGGTGGCGCAGCGGGATGGTCTCCACCGTCAGGCTTTTATCCTCGTAAATCAATGCCGCTTTTGTCGTGTCTATCTCGTGGAACACCACCTCAAATTCCAAGCCGTTGCAGAAATAGTCAAGCTGAGGACGGAACACCCGTTCGATATCCACAGGTCCATAGATGTGGAGTGGGGCCGTGCGTCCCAGCATACCCAGCGACGAGATGTAGCCGGGCAGGCCAAAACAGTGGTCGCCGTGAAGATGCGAGATGAAGATGGTGTTGATTCGGTTCAGGTGAACCTTGCTCTTCCGCAGCTGAAGCTGCGTACCCTCACTGCAGTCCACCATGAAATATTTATTCCGGATGTTCACAATCTGGCTTGTGCCCAAATGCCGCATCGTCGGCAAGGCACTCCCACATCC
>OMUD01000032.1 GCA_900314125.1 uncultured Prevotellaceae bacterium
AGTGGCATGTTTCCATGCTTTTTAGGCGGATTACTCTCGTTCTTATTGTGAGCCATCTCCAAAGCTTTGATAATTACTGATCTTGTGTCGCATGGCTGAATAATGTCGTCAATGTAGCCGAGTCTTGCCGCTGGATATGGAGAGGCGAATTTCTCTTTGTAAGCTTCAACTGCTTTTGCCCTTTCGGCATCATCAGCTTTGCGATAAAGGATGTTGCAGGCACCCTCAGCGCCCATGACGGCAATCTCTGCTGTTGGATAAGCGAAATTGGCATCTGCACCGATACACTTGGAGTTCATCACAATATATGCGCCACCGTATGCTTTTCGTGTGATTAGCGTCACTTTGGGAACGGTTGCCTCTGCAAACGCATACACGATTTTTGCTCCGTGTCTGATGATTCCGTTATGCTCTTGGTTTACACCTGGCAAGAAACCAGGAACATCTTCCACGGCCACAAGAGGAATGTTGAAACAGTCGCAAAACCTTATGAATCTGGCGGCTTTGTCGCTTGCATCAATGTCTATGGCGCCTGCAAGGAAATTGGGCTGGTTGGCCACAAACCCAACGGTCCGGCCTGCCATCCTTCCGAATCCCACAACGATATTTCGGGCAAACAGCTCCTGAACCTCAAAAAAGTATTGATGGTCGCATATCGGCTGAATCACATCTCGGATGTCGTAGGGAATGTTGGGGTCTGAAGGGACAACCGAGTCCAGTTCATGGCATAAACGGGACTCATCGTCCGATAAAGGCATCACGGGAGCTTCCTCCATGTTGTTCGAGGGGAGAAAACCAATCAGCTCACGAATCGTAAGCATTGCATCTTGCTCATCCTGGCATACGAAATGGCTGACACCGCTTTTAGAGGCATGAACAGAGGCACCGCCCAATGTCTCTTTATCCACCTGCTCATTCGTCACTGCTTTCACCACGTCAGGGCCCGTGACGAACATCTGGCTGTGGGATTTCACCATCAGAATGAAATCAGTGAGGGCAGGAGAATAACATGAACCACCGGCACATGGACCGAGGATGGCGGAAATCTGTGGAATAACTCCAGAAGCCATCACATTCCTGCGGAAGATATGGGCAAAGCCTGTAAGGCTTTCCACCCCCTCCTGGATTCTTGCTCCACCAGAGTCGTTCAACGAAATCACTGGAGCACCGTTCTTGAGGGCCAAGTCCTGTACTTTGGCGATTTTCTGGGCGTTGGCAGCGGAAAGAGAACCACCCATCACCGAAAAGTCGAAAGCATAGACAAAAACCAGCCGGCCATCAATCTTCCCGTAACCAGATATCACTCCGTCTCCATCCACCTTCTTCTTTTCCATTCCAAAATCGGTACATCGATGGGTGACATAACGGTCTAATTCCACAAATGTGCTCGGGTCAAGGAGCAGATTGATGCGTTGACGCGCGGTGAGGCGCTCATCTATTGTATTTGTTTTATTATTCTGAACTTCCATATATGTTTTGCTTTATTGACATTCATAATTTAGTTTCACCAACAGCTGATCTACACGTACGCTGTCGCCCTCGCTGACAAGGATCTCTTCAATCACACAGTCGTCGCAGACCTTCAGGTTCGACTGCATTTTCATCGCTTCTATTGTGAGCACCGTGTCTCCTTTTCGTAATCGCTCACCGGCTGAATGATGGATTTTCACAATCTTGCTGGGCATTGGAGCTGTGATTTGGCTTTGCTCCTCAACTTCTGCTGAGCTGTGTTTCCTCAATCTCATATATTTGGCCTGTGAGTCCAGCATGTCGATGTTGTAGGTGGAGTAGTTCACATTCACCCTGTAATGCTTTCCATTCTCACCCCTGAAAACCTCGGCGTTGTAGCTGATGCCGTCTTTCAAAATGCTGTAGGTGCCGTTGAGCAGCATCGCAATATCCACATTATATTCTGTGCCGTCTATGTCAATCTTGACGGCATTGCCTTCTTTGGATAGAAGGTTGATTTCCATCGTTTTCTTTCCTACTTGAATATCCATGTTTCTTTTTCTTTAATATAGATGATGGAGAGATCCTTATATTCTCAACACGCCTTTCTGAAGTCCGAAATTCTTCCAGCGGCTTATCGCGTTCTTCGGCTGAGGCACGCTCTTGTTCTCTTCCAAGTTCAAAAGATAGTCGATGTAAGCGGCGATGACGGCCATCTCCTCACTTTCATTCTTGAAGCCGGGTCTGGGTCTGAGACGGTCGGCATTCCGCTCAATGAAATCGGTGTTGTAGCTGCCATTCTTGAAATCCGGCACATCAATGATTCTTCTCAAATAGCGGATGTTGGTCGTCAACCCCACTATCTTATATTCGTACAATGCCCTTCGCATCCGCTCTATGGCATATTCGCGTTTTGTTGCCCATACAATCAGCTTGCCTATCATGGGGTCATAATACATCGGGATTTCATAGCCCTCATAAACGTAGGAGTCAATCCGGGTGCCGATGCCATGGGGCTCCAGGATCTGAGTAATCACGCCTGGAGAGGGCATGAAGTCGTGCTCTGTGTCCTCTGCGCATATACGGCATTCTATGGCATGGCCATGCTGGCGGATGTCTTCCTGATGGAGCTCAAGAGGCTGACCATCGGCTATGAGAATCTGTTGTTTCACCAAATCCACTCCCACCACTTCTTCGGTGATGGGGTGCTCCACTTGAAGGCGGGTGTTCATTTCCAGAAAATAAAACTTATGGTTTTTGTCAACAAGAAACTCAATCGTGCCAGCACCCTCATATCCCACGGCTCGTGCTGCGGCTACGGCTTTGGCTCCCATCTCGTGGCGAAGGTTGAAGTCGAGGAAAGGAGAGGGGCTTTCTTCCACAATCTTCTGATGTCGACGCTGAACCGAGCATTCACGGTCGAAGAGATGAATGACATTGCCGAATTTGTCGCCTAATATCTGGAACTCGATGTGATGGGGCTCTTCAAGGAATTTCTCCACATAAACGGTGTCATCACCAAACGACGCCATAGCCTCGCTTCTTGCCGCTTCAAACATTTCTGCGACTTCATCTTCATGCCGAACCATCCGCATGCCTTTTCCTCCTCCGCCCATTGATGCTTTCAGCATCACAGGAAAGCCAATCTCTCGACATACGGCTAAGGCTTCTGCTGAAGAATTGAGTTTTTCTCGGGTGCCGGGAACGACCGGAACGCCGGCGTCAATCATTTGTTGGCGGGCGGAAATCTTGTCCCCCATAAGCTCCATCGTCTCAGGACGCGGACCAATAAAAATAAAACCCTCTTCTGCGCATCTTCTTGCAAAAGCTGCATTCTCGCTGAGAAAGCCATAACCAGGATGGATGGCATCTACATGATGTTTATGGGCAGCCTGGATAATATGGTCGATGTTCAGATAGCTGTCATCGGCCTGGATTCCACCTATACACTCTGCCTCATTTGCAAATGCTACGTGACGGGACAATCGGTCGGCCGTGCTGAAAACTGCTACGGACCGAATCCCCATCTCGTAGCATGCACGCATCACTCTAATCGCGATCTCACCGCGATTAGCAACTAATACTTTTCTTATCATTGTAACAATTTTATGTGAACCACCCCCCGGGCTCACTGTAAAACATATTCAAATGGCAGGTCTTCTGGCTTACTCCACCTCCAAGCACCTTCCCGACTTCACGAAAAAACATAACGACGTAAAGACAGTGGTCATTCTTTCTTGGAGGCTCTATAGCATAGGGGAGCTTACAGCTGCGGGGACAGTCGCAGATTCTCACTGCGTTCCCTCTTAGTTGTGCTTTATGCACAAAACCATTTGCGGCTGCAAAGGTAACATTTATTTTTTACATAACCTCACTTTTTATGTTTTTTTCCTTTCTTTTGAGAATTGACTTTTACATCGGAAAAGATAGCCGAAAAATCGAATTTATTTTATAACTTTGCAAAATAAATCTATCAGTTCTGCTGATTGGCAGACAATAAGCCGGTTTTAACGATATTTAAAGATGCCACTCAAACTACCCGACAGACTTCCAGCCATTGATATTCTCAAGAAAGAGAATATTTTCGTGATGGACAACACTCGTGCAAGCGGGCAGGACATCCGTCCTCTCCGCATTGCCATACTCAACCTCATGCCTATCAAGATCACGACAGAAACCGATTTTATCAGAATTCTGTCCAATACGCCGTTGCAGGTGGAGATTGAGTTTATGAAAATCAAGAGCCACACCTCGAAGAACACGCCGATAGAGCACATGATGATGTTCTATAAAGACTTTGAGCAGATGCGCAACGAGAAATACGATGGACTGATCGTCACGGGAGCACCATTGGAACAGATGGATTTCGAACAGGTGAAATACTGGGATGAACTGCGGGAGGTGTTCGACTGGGCATATCATAACGTGCAATCGACTTGCTATATTTGCTGGGCGGCACAGGCGGCACTCTACCATTTCTATGGAGTGCCAAAATATCCGCTCGACAAGAAAATGTTCGGAGTGTTCCGCCACAAGGTGCTGATGCCGGAATTGCCGATTTTCAGAGGATTCGACAGTGAATTCTACGTGCCCCACAGCCGGCATGCCGAAGTGCATAAGGAGGACATTGAGAAGGTGCCGGAACTGCAAATCATCTCGGAAAGTGAGGAGGCGGGAGTACATGCCGTCATGGCAAGAGACGGGCGTGAGTTTTTCTTCACAGGTCACAGCGAATATGCTCCGCTCACGCTTGACGGAGAGTACAAGCGCGACATGGCTAAGCACCTGCCAATCGACATTCCGAAGAACTATTATGAGGATAACGACCCGGAAAAGAATCCGGTCGTAAGGTGGAGGGCGCATGCCAACCTGCTCTTCACCAACTGGCTCAACTACTACGTCTATCAGACAACACCGTTCGACATCAACCAAATCGTATGACGGGAAAGATTATTCCACTGGAACTGCTGGCGCCGGCAAGAACGGCCGACATCGGCATCGAGGCCATCCGCCACGGTGCCGACGCTGTTTATATCGGTGCGCCAGCATTCGGAGCAAGGGCGGCGGCCACCAATTCCATCGATGACATCAAGCGTCTTGTAGATTTCGCACACCTCTTCCGCGCCAAGGTCTATGTCACCGTCAACACCATCATCTATCAACAGGAACTGAAGCTGGTGGAGCAAATGATACGCCAACTCCACGAAATCGGGGTTGACGCACTCATCGTCCAAGATGTGGCGATGAAAAAGATGGACATTCCGCCAATTCCCCTCCATGCCTCCACCCAGATGGACAACCGCACACCAGAACAGGTACGTTTTCTTCACGCACAAGGATATGAGCAGGTGGTGCTCGCACGCGAACTTTCCATCTCTGACATCAAAAAAATCCATGAGCACTGTCCTGACGTGAAGCTCGAAGCCTTCGTCCATGGAGCGCTCTGCGTTTCTTACAGCGGACGTTGCTATGTCAGCCAGGCGCTTTTCGGTCGCAGTGCCAACAGAGGGGAATGTGCGCAAGTGTGCAGAATGGAGTTTGACTTGGAAAACGCAAAAGGAGAGAAACTCGTCACAGGAAAACATCTGCTCTCACTCAAAGATATGTGTAGAATCGACGCTCTCGAGGATATGGCGGAGGCGGGAGTCTCTTCCTTCAAGATTGAGGGACGGCTCAAGGATATGGCGTATGTGAAGAATGTGACGGCGGCTTATTCCAAGGCGCTCAACGACCTTGTCAGGCACCATCCAGACCGCTATCGCAGGGCATCACTCGGCAACGTGGAACTGAGTTTCAAACCGGATGTGGAGAAGTCCTTCAACAGGGGATTCACCCACTATTTCCTTTATGGCCGGAACGACGATATCTTTGCCTTCAACTCACCCAAAGCCACTGGCAAGAGGGTGGGGAGGGTCAAGGCGCTTTACACCGACAGCATTGTCGTGGAGCCGGAAGCCGACAAAAAGTTGATATTTGCAAATGGAGACGGACTCTGTGCATTCGATGCGTCGGGACAACTCATCGGATTCCGTGTGAACCGGGCTGAGGGGAACCGGCTTTATCTGCAGCAAGCAGCTGGAGTAACGAGAAAATTGAAAAGAGGAACGGCTGTTTTCCGCAATTTCGACAAGCAGTTCGAAGACTTGCTTTCTGTACCGAGTGCGGAACGCACCATTCCTGTGGATATGAACCTTACGTTCAACCCACAAATCTCTGTGTTCCAGCTCGCCATCCAGAACTCCAAAACAATGGATGGAGAGGAAAACATCGTGACGGATGGGAAATTCAGTTTCTGCCCGGAATTTGCCCGGACGCCACAGCACGATAACATCCACCGACAACTGTCAAAATTGGGAAACACTCCTTTTCGTCTCCAACAACTCAACATCGGATTCAAGGAAAATTTCTTCATTCCTTCATCCATGCTGGCAGAATGGAGAAGAACCGTTGTGGAGCGCTTCTTGGAGCAAATAAGGGGGAATCAGGATGCTTGCACCAATGGCAAGTCTCTCGCTGAGCATGAAACGATTGAAAGCAATGTAAAGAAGTCTGACACTGCGGAGTTGCAGGCGGTCAATGTGGCTAACACTTTGGCGGATGAATTCTATCGGCAACAGGGATTCCAAAACATCCTGACGGCATTTGAAATCAAACCGGCTGTTGACACACCGCTCATGACGTGCCGACATTGCATACGTTATGCGCTCGGATGGTGCAGGAAGAATCCCAATGCAAAGAACGATGCCCATCCATACGGTGCGTATTCGGGTGAACCTCTCTTTCTCACCATGCAGAACGGAACCCGTCTTGCCCTGATTTTCGATTGTGCCAGATGTGTGATGGAAGTACGAAAACAATAATAAGGTAGCAAACGATATTATTCATCTTCACCTGTATGCCGCTTGCATTTATTGGTGAATGATATGTAGGTTTATGTGTGAAATAAAGAAAACCAATACATTAAATATTTATTGACAAGTTTTAACCAATAAATGTCTCGTAGAAGGACCTTTACCTTTCACCTCGCTTTTGTTTGTTTTTACATTTAGTCTTCAAAAACACAAAATGAAGTTGCAAAAATAATAATCGTTGGATGTGATAATCATTTTTTTTTATGTAACTTTGTATGCAGAATAAGCTGAAACGACAAGGAATTCCCTTGTTGTATGTGCGCCTTCACCGCACATACAATTGTTTCTATAGACTACAAGTCTTCAAATGCCTTTTCTGTTTTCAAAATGATTGAACTGATTCACAATATACTAACTTTATACGCTTTGCCAGGTCTTATTCTTGGAATTGGCTTCTGCTTTCTTTTTGTCATGATTCCTGATAAAGAGGGGCTTACTGGTTATAAGATGGCGCGACGAATGATGGGGTACTCATACCTCATTTGTTTCTTATTTCTTGTGATAGAGGGAATCAGTCTCTCGCTTGCCGCATCGTCTGTGTTGCAACAAATCATCATGATTACGATTGGAATATTCCAGGCATTTCTATTTACATTTGCTTTGACAACTCTTATTGATGTATATTTCTTCACATGGCGGCGATTCATCCGAGAGGTGATTATCATCCTATTGCCGACTTTGGCTGCATTCATGGTACTCTTCATGTGTTCCAATCATTATGGATTCATCGCTTTTTTACTTCTTGCTCTTTTCTATCTCATAAAGCTTGTTTGCTATATCGTTAATTTCAGGAATAGATATCATGATTATGAACGCAACATAAGCAATTATTTCTCTGATGATGAACATCATCGACTTGAGTGGGTGAAGAAATCATTTTTTACAGCTCTCACAATAGGTTTACTTGCATTCTACCATTCACTCTTCCCCTCTCTTGCCACCAGCCTGATCTTCACTATAGTAATGGGTGTTTATTATACTGTATTTGGAATCCGTTTTATCAATTATGCATTCACATTCTATCAGATCGAGACAGTGATGGTGGACTCTGCCGCTGACGATAATGAATGGAAGGAAATGCCGGTTATAGCCTCTGAAGGTGTTGTAGGGCATCAGGCTCCTAAAGATGGCGACAAGCTGCTTATGGACAGACTGTCGTCACTTATGGAAGAACAACGTCTTTACATTAAGTCAGACATTACTATAGAGGAGGTTGCTTTATTAACCGGTGTTTCTTATCGTTCTGTTTCGGCTGCAATCAATCGTTGCAAAGGCGTAACGTTTAAAAGTTGGATAAATTCCTATCGGATAGAAGAATCTATTCGGCTTATTAAAAATGGGTATCTCAAAAACCAAACTATTGAGGCGCTTTCACAGACAGTGGGGTTTGCCAATCGCATCAGTTTCTACCGAGTGTTTAAGTCTATCACAGGACATTCGCCAACCGATTATTAGCACAGCTTTTTGTAACAATATGCACGTTTTGTAACACGGAGGATATGCACGGACAGGCATATCCTCTTTTCTTTTAGTAAATTTGGACAAATTTCAGTTATTCTTTTTTAATTGAAAAGCAAAAAGGAGTTTTTAGTAACAATGTATTAATCATATTAAACACTATTATTACAAAATGAAAAAGATCTTATTGTTTCTTATAGCTGCTATCTTGTTTGCGGCTTGTAATGGAAATGGTGATAAAAAGACAGAAGGAGCAAACCTCGAACTTGATTCTATTACCGATTCTATAAGAGTTAAGGTCGGCGAAAGTACATTGAATGTTGATGCAAAGATTACTTATCCAACTAATGCTGAATCAATAAAGAAAGACTTGATGGAATTGGTGAAACAGATAGGCCAGGGTGATGATTTCGACGGTTATCCCGACTCTTTGAAAATAGATACAACAGATATGCGTTCACTCGTGAATTATGTTGTAAAAAGTAAAGCGGAATGGTTGAAGGCAGACTTTGGTGAAGATGTGGAACCAGTAACTCCGATGTCTTACTCCTTGGAGGTGAATGTCTTGGAAGAAACGGATAAATATATCACAATGGGAGTATATGAAGAGCTTATGTTCAGCGGTCCTCATCCTAATTATACTTCATATGGAATCACCTATCTGAAACCAGACGGGAAGAAAGTGAAATTAGGAGATTTGGATGCTGCCAAAACTTCTGAGATTAAGGATGAACTGTTGACGAAGGTAAAGGACTTCTTCACAGAACTCACCAAAGATGATGAACTTAATGTTGACGATATTGTTTTATTAAACGAGAAAGATGGAAAGATTGACTGGCCTGTTTATGGTTTATTTCTCCTAGGCGACAGCGCTGTTTTCTCTTATCAGATGGATGAACTCGCTCCATACGCTTTTGGAATGCCAGATGTGAGAATGTCCCTGAAAGAGATGAAAGCAAAAGGATGGCTTGGTAAGACACTGTCTGACTTCGTGGAATAATAATTTCAGAATATATTACTCATCATTTAATTTATATCAATAATTA
>OMUD01000040.1 GCA_900314125.1 uncultured Prevotellaceae bacterium
CTTTAGGGAATTATCAGTTGGTCAGTTCTTTCTCCAATTGTTCCAGACTCTTGCCTTTCGTCTCGGGCACATGACCGAGAAAATACAGGAACCCAGCTCCGCAGACGAAGGCATAGATCCAGAAGGTGCCGTAGCTGCCCAGCCATTTGTTCAGCATCGGGAAGGTGTAGGTGAGGGTGGAAGAACCCACCCACAGCGCAAAGGTGCAGGTGGCGACAGCCACAGCCCTCACTCGGTTAGGGAAAAGCTCACTCAGCAGCACCCATGTGCAAGGTCCGAGGGTCATGGCATAGCAGGCGATGGCGGCCACCACCAGCACCACCATGAAGAAACCGGTGATGTGCATGTAGTAGCAGGTGCCAAGGATGGCATATATCAAGCACAAGCCACCGGCACCGATCAGCATCAGCTTTCTGCGACCCAGACGGTCCACCGTGTAGATGGCCACCAGCGTGAACAGCACATTAGCTACTCCTGTGATTACGATGTTGAACAGCACGTCGCCAACCGCATAGCCTGCCGACTGGAAAATCTCCTGCGCATAGTTGAAGATGACGTTCGTGCCGCACCACTGCTGGAACACTGCGATGATCACACCCAGCACCAGAACTTTGCGGTAAGACTTGCTGAAAAGTGCCGAAAGGCCTGCTTTTTTTCCATCAGCCGCATTTCCGCTTTCTATGGCAAGGATCTGCTGTTCGGCATAGTCCTGCCCACCTATATGTTCCAGGGTGGTGCTTGCCTTTTCTTTTAAGCCTCTCAACACCTGCCATCTCGGGCTTTCAGGAATGAAGAAGGAAAGCAAGAGGAACAAAGCGGCAGGAAAAGCAGCAGCCCAGAACATCCATCTCCATGCCATCTGGCCGTTCCAAGAGGCGGCGATGTCAGCTGGTGAGAATTCAGCCGGAATGGGATCAGCTATCTGCCAATTCACAATCTGGGCAGCGAGGATGCCAATCACGATGGTCATCTGGTTCAGCGACACCAACTTGCCACGAATGGCTGAAGGCGACACCTCTGCGATGTACATCGGTGAAAGTCCGGAGGCAATGCCAATGCCTATTCCACCGAAGAAACGCGCCACAAGGAAGGCGCCGAAAGCGTTGAATCCGCCGGTCATCAGGGCCGAAACCAAAAAGATGACAGCGGAGACGATGAGCAGCTTCTTACGCCCTATCTGGTCGGCAAGCCAGCCACAGGTGCAGGCGCCGATCATACAGCCGATGAGGGCGATGGACATGGCCAGTCCTTGCTCACTCACGGAATCGGAAATTCCGAAATACAGTTCATAGAACGGTTTGGCACCGCCTATCACCACCCAGTCGTAGCCAAAAAGCAGACCGCCCATGGCTGAGACCAGACAAATGAAATAGATGAATCCTTTGTTGAAACCTTGCATGTCGATGTTATTTAGGTGTGATGAATGATTCCTGATGCAAAGTTATGGGTTTTGACACACACTGATTATAGACAAAAAAGAATATTATATGGACAATTTTACTGTTTAACGATTTTACACCTTAAAAACGCTCATTTTTATGGATTATTTTATCTAAATTTGAAGCGTCTATAGATAATTATCTACTTTTTTAAGCAATTGCCAAGAAAGTCATGATTAGAAAGAAAGACGGATTCCTGGGCGAGCGCTCAGTGGTTCTTCCCCCAATGATTGTGGAGATGGAAGAGAAGGACCCGCTGGTCAGCAGCCTCTTCATCACCGACATCGGCCACTACCCCATGGCTGAGCACCACCACCGCATCCGCACGGTGGGCATCAACCAGTTTGTGCTGATCTACTGCGTGGATGGCAGTGGGTTCTACAAACTGAGAGGCAGGAAATACGAGGTTCGGAAAAACCACTATTTCATTCTGCCTGCCGGTGAGCCTCATGAATATGGAGCCGACGAAGGGAAGAAATGGACCATCTACTGGGTGCATTTCAGAGGCAAACATGCCTCCATCTATGCGGAGGGTGCCGACAAGCCACAAGAGGTGAAGGTGGCCATCAACTCCAACATCAGCAACCGCAACAACATCTTCGAAGAGATGCTCTCCACACTCCATTTCGGCAAGGATGTGGAGGACCTGAGGTATGCTTCGAGCCTGCTCCACTATTATCTCGCCTCGCTGCGGTATCTGAGGCAATACAGGAGCACGGACAGGTATGTGACCAACAAAACAGCCAGAAGAAAGGAAGAGACCGACTGGAGCAGCGACATGGTGCAAGGAGCCATCCATTTCATGAAGGAAAATGTGGAGCAGAAGATTTCACTTGCCGACATCCTCAACTACGTGGGTTACTCATCGTCCAGATTCTCCGCCATCTTCAAGAAACGCACAGGACTAAGCCCTCTCTCCTATTTCAACAAACTGAAAATAGAATATGCGTGCAGCCTGCTGAGCACCACCGACATGCATGTCAACCAAATCTGCTATAAGGTGGGCATCAGCGACAGCCTTTATTTCTCAAGGCTCTTCTCAAAGGTGATGGGGATGTCGCCCACACAATACCGCATGAACAAAGAGCAGCGCATTGATGCTCCACAAATATGACAGGGGTATCTTTTTGCGGCATAAAACCATGAATTATTCACTGATTTTCACTATATTTGCCAGATAAAACACACTGATTATGAAAACAAAATGT
>OMUD01000057.1 GCA_900314125.1 uncultured Prevotellaceae bacterium
AATGGTGTCGCACACATACTTGCCATCCACATACAAATGTCCGATGGTGTAGTTCTTTTCTTTCTGCATCTTGCAGCGTCTCAAAGTGATTTCCATAGTAACAGATTTTGCTGTTGTGTTTTTCTGCTGCAAAGTTACATGGAATTTCCTTATCTTTCTGACGTTTTCGGAAAAAGAAACCAGAATCGCAATGAAGCGGTTCTGGTTTCTTTTGCATAGAATTGGATGTGTGTCACCAGAGGTTGTTGGCAGTGATGTGGGCAATTGCTTGTTCGAATGCCTCTTCCTCCTCCTCTGGCTCAAAACGTCCGCGCTTGCGCACGTCCACACTCCCGCCGCTATATTCTCCTCCGTTGCTGGCGCCTGGTTGCACCTCCAAAATCGTCTTCGCATAGGTTGCGAGTGCCGTCTGTGGCTCTTTATATACTTTCTTCATATTTATATTTTTTCAATTCAATTAGGAAACATACTTCAGGGACCTTCTGTAAATCCCCCGTTCGCATTAAAAATTATCTGACAATAACCTTCTTTCCGTTCATTATATAAATGCCACGTGCAGGATTGCTCACCCGCCTGCCACTGAGGTCATAGATGTCGATGCCGTTCAATTCGTCAGCAGCCGGCGACTCAATACCGTCGGCCACACCGTCGAAGGTCACGATGCTCTTGACACCGCTTGCCGGGTTGTTGAGCACGAGATAGGCCCGGGTGCCTTTCATCGTGGCAGGAGTGCTGTCGATGAAATAGAACCGGTCGTTGCTGATCACATAATTCGTTTTGTCTGCATCTTCCGATTTGCTGACGACAGTTGCAGCCGCATAGCTGCCCACGAGTTTTCCGTTCGTGAATTCTGCATCCGTCAGCCCGCCTTCACGCACGCTCACATTATCGAGCAGATACGTGTTGTCGGCATGCACCTCAGAAGGGATAAGCAAGAACGGCGTGTTGGCCGGCGCTTCGTTTATTTCTTCTGTCAGCAGCACACCGCCGTCATAGGCTGTGATTTTCTCCATCTTCACATCCCGCCCGAAGTAGTAGCGGGCTTTCCACTTCGGCAAGTCGCATGGCAGCACGATGGTGTTGTGCATGCCGGCCTTGAGTGTGCGTTTGAGCGTGATATCGGCCAGTCCGTTGAAATAAGCCGGCACATTGGCATCCTCATCTATTTTGAGCGGATACACCTCAAGCATCACGCTTCGGAAGTAGTTGATGTCGTCAATTGAAACGCCAAGTTTGTTGACGAAGTAGTTTTCAAACTTGTCGCGGAGCGTAGCGCCGTCGAGAGCGAGAATCACGTCGATTCGGTCTTGGAACGATGTCTTCAGTCGGTTCGTGGCGCCTGGAGCTGCAGAGAAGGATGTGAGCTCGTAGTCCTTGTATATCTGGTCGATGGTAAGTCCAAGCACCCCTTCGAGCAGGAATGAGAGCATTCCTGTGCGGTCGGCTCCCCATGCGCAGTGGTAATACACAGCCTTTCCCTGCCGGAAGTGGTTGAGGATAAAGTCGAACTCCTGCTTCAAGCGTTGTTGTGTGCCGCTTTCGTTGAGGTTGGCTGCCGTCCAGTCGTTGGCAGCGGCAAAGAAGTAGTCGTCTGACCCAAATCCAAATGCTGAAGTGCCGCAACCCATATCCTTGTCGTAGGATTCCTGGTAGCGGAGGTCGATCTCTCCACCGATGCCGAGGTCTTTCAACGCCTGGATGTCTTCAGGGGTGGCGCTCACATATCCGTTGAGCGTGGAACCCCGGAAGAGATGGCCGTATGTGGTGCGATAGCCGTCTTGTGTCTCCCAACCTCCCAGGTCCCGGATGTTGTATGCCGACGGCGCATAGACCATGCGGAGATAGCCTGTGGTGTGGAATTCACCACTTGAGATTTCAACATCACTCGAATTCACTTGATAGTAATAGGTCTGCTGTGGTATGAGGTTGTACACATAGGCTTCCGAAACACCCTCAGGAACCATTATTCTCGCAACTTCTTCAAAATAATTATCCTCGACAACGATTTCCGCTTCACCCTCATGAGCAGGCACTGGAATCATCACGGCATTAGGAATGTCGCGGCGTGCAGGAGGGGCCACATTGTAGTAAGCCACTACAGATGCATCGCTGCTGCCGGCATAGCTAAACTGATTAAGGTACCGACGGACAGCGACGTTTTCCAAATTGACATCGAAATTCATGTCATTGTAGTCTAACACAATCTTTTGCAAGTATTGGGAATTTATCTCATCCCCCCATACCGATATATAATTCCATGTGTTCTGTTGCGCATCAGTGGTTGCGTAGTCGCCATCCCAAGGCATGACAAACTTCTTGCCGTCCGTCAGGGTCATTTCCATAGGTGCACTATAGCTGTCAACACCGAATTTTGCGGCTCCCGGGGTGCCAGCCGGCAATGATTGGACTGCATACAGCAGCAATTTTCTATCATCACCATTCACAGCAGCAATAGCGTACAGTTCCTCCACATCGGGATCCTCGGTGCTGAGTGTGAACGGTGCGCAGACAGGTGTGATCTCACCAGACTGGATGCTCAGCGTGACTTTCGGAACCTCACCGATATATTCAAGTTGGAAGTTGTCGATCACAGTCCAAGCCTTGGTGTTCGCGCACCGATAACCGACCGTTACCGGTCCGTCTTCCGCCATGACACCGATGAGGGTGTTCTGATACAGTCCAGCCGAAAGATATTTGCTTGCCGCAGTGGAACCGTTTGGTGTGTAGAACGACGCTCCTGACGGCTGTTCTCCGCCATACACATTGGTTGTGACGCTTTGGTCGTCAAATAGATTCTTCACGAGCTGTTCGTTGTCGTTGAGATAGATGGCGCCCGTCACCGTGCTGTTGCCTGCCTGATAGTCGCTCCAGGCTGTGTTCATCGGGTCGTTGGTGCGCTCGAATCCATCTGCCTTCATGCGGTAGGCACCTGCAGGAAGTGTGTAGGCAAGAGTCTGGCCAAGATCAAACGAACAGTTATAATATCTCAAAACCTTGTTGTCGCCACCTACGATTCCGACAGTGGTAGATGAAGCCAGGTTTTCTTTCCAATAAGTCTTATAGCCGGCATCACTGAAATCCGCATCGCCAATCATCCACGTGAGGTCAAAGCCTTTGTCGGGGTTAATCTTCACGCTCTTCATAAACGTGAGCGCGGCGTTCCAGAGCGCCGTTTTTGCGTCCGTGATTTCCTGCTCAGACGTGGCGGCCTCCACAATGGCATCCTGAGTCTCCTTTATTGAATGATATGCCGCAGCGGCACCGTTTTCGTCGGTATATACCGTTGTCTGGTCTATAAAGTAATCCTGAATCTTGGTGCGCAATGCCTCATACTGCTCCTTGAATGGCGTCAGGTCCTGAAGAGGTCCGAGATAATAAAGTTCGAAATTGTCGAATCCCGTCCACTCGTTTGCCACATTTGAGGCAGTCTTGACACCGATTTTCAGAGTGGCGTCAGAAAGTGAGAATTCCACTTCGTTGCCGGCGTATTGTCCATGGTTGAAGGCTACGCACAATGCGGTGGATTGGTATGATGTGTTGTCGCCCGCAGAAATGTAAGGGAAATAATAAGTGGTGCCGCCATATTGGATGGAGGTGACATATTTGTCAGCGAGTTTCACGGGCTCACCAGTGAAGAATGTCTTATCCGTGATACGCGAAGAATAAAACGATTTCAAAGGAGTGGAAGCGCCATTGGCATAGAGCACAGCGCCCGGTGTGCTGCTTCCTGTCTCATAATTGTAGTCTGCCTTGCCTTTGGTGTTGGAACCGTAGCGGTAGAATCCCTGGCATCTGAGCAGATATTTTCCTGTAGGGGCGTCAGAGATGGTCTGATAAACATCGAAGGCTCCGTTTTTCCAGTTGGTTCCGTCATTAAAGAAGAACGCACATTGGTTTTCTGCCATACCTGAGCAAAAGCCGGTGTGGGATGAGCTGAAATCTCCTTTCCACATATTGGTCATATCGCCATCATGGCGGTTGAAACCCTGTGCATAAATCAAGAATGTCGCATCAATCGGGTGGTCTTCTGTGGCAGCCGACAATTCGGAAAGCAACTGTGCCCGGCTTTTTATGTACCACTTGGCGTTGTCGGATGTGCCGTCTGAAAGCGCCATCGCCACCTCGGTATTATTTCCGTCGTATCCCAGGAAAGTGGAACCACCGTCCTTGCTGATGGTATAGATGCTGTGGTCGGCATCCACGGCTGTAATCGTGAACGCCGCTCCGCTCGACGCATAAGAGCCGGAAGCATTGATCAGATAATTCTTTGTGTGGTGTCCTCCAATGCTGTAGGTTGACCCATTGTCTGTGATGGTCAGGACATGAGGATGATCCGCCAAAACGGCCCTGTATCCATCGGTTTTGGCGAAATTAACGCCCTTCCCTGTCGCCACATTTATAAGGTAATAATCGCCTGTGGCCAATTGGGCATAAAGCGAGCCTCCTGCCAAGGCAAAAAGCATCAATAGTAAAAATTTCAGTCTTTTCATAAGTGTATTGATTTGAGTTAGTGGCTTTTCTGCACAATATTAGTTAGTTAAGATTCACAAAGTTATTTAATTTTTGTGAAAGTCACAAAATATAAAGGACAATTTTTCAAATTTATTACAATTGACCTTTTCTCTCCTTTCAAGGCACTTTGGCTTCGCCGAAGTTACTTGTATACGGAAAAGCCAAAATACT
>OMUD01000027.1 GCA_900314125.1 uncultured Prevotellaceae bacterium
GGCTATGGTTCAAATCATCAAACAGCGAGAGTAGAACAGAAGCTTGCTTATGTTATACCGAGTCGTGAAGATGATTCGACGAAGTCAAACAAAAGGACAATGAATCCATTATGAAGCGCAAAGTGTCAAAGCCAGAGAGAACACCCAATAGAAAAATATAACTAATTTTTAGAACAACCCTTATATGATGCATAAGTCTGGCTTTGTCAACATTGTAGGAAATCCTAACGTCGGAAAATCAACTCTTATGAATCTTTTCGTGGGAGAACGCATATCTATAGCCACATTTAAGGCGCAGACCACCCGACATAGGATTATGGGAATTCTCAACGACGATGAGGTGCAAATCGTGTTTAGCGACACACCGGGTGTGTTGAAACCTAATTATAAGCTGCAGCAGTCTATGAGAAATTTCTCTGACAGTGCACTCGTAGATGCTGATGTGCTCGTCTATGTGACCGACCCTGTCGAAAAAATCGACAAAAACGCCGATTTTCTCGACAAGGTGGCTAAAATGGAGGTGCCGGTTTTGGTACTTATCAATAAAATTGACCTCACTGATGAAAAGCATCTCATCGAACTTGTGGAGCAATGGCATGGTTTCTTGCCAAAGGCGGAAATCATCCCTGTTTCTGCGCTCGCTAAGTTCAACATCGACCCTGTACTCAAAAGAATCAAGGAACTGCTGCCAGAAAGTCCACCTTTCTTTGATAAGGACCAACTCACCGACAAACCGGCACGGTTCTTTGTCAGTGAAATTATCAGGGAAAAAATCCTGTTATTCTACGACAAGGAGATTCCTTATTCTGTGGAAGTGGGTGTGGAAGCTTTCAAGGAAGATGCAACGCATATCCATATCAATGCGGTCATTTATGTGGAGAGAGATTCCCAGAAAGGAATCATCATCGGACATCAGGGGAAGGCTTTGAAGAAAGTTATGACAGAAGCGCGCAAGTCGCTCGAGAAGTTCTTTGGTAAATCTATCTATCTCGAATCTTTTGTGAAAGTGGATAAAGATTGGAGGGATTCGGATAAGGAGCTTAACCTTTTTGGCTACAATCCCGAATGATAGCTGATTGGTGGGGCTAAATGAATATTAGCGATGATTTTTCTGCTGTGTGGGCAGTTTTTGTTTAACTTGAAATAACGTAATTTGATATATGGGAAATTTAGTGGCTATCGTAGGAAGACCTAATGTCGGAAAGTCAACGCTTTTCAACCGTTTGACTAAAACCCGTCACGCCATTGTGAGTGATGAGGCGGGAACCACTCGTGACCGGCAGTATGGAAAATGTGAATGGGGAAATAAGGAGTTCTCTGTTGTCGATACTGGTGGATGGGTGGTCAATTCTGAGGATGTCTTTGAGGAGGAAATCAGGAAGCAGGTGCTTATCGCCATAGAGGAGTGTGATGTGATTCTCTTTCTTGTTGATGTCAAGACTGGAGTGACCGACCTCGACATGGAGGTGGCTGATATTCTCCGACGTTCAAAATTGCCGGTTTTTGTCTGCTGCAATAAAGTGGATTCCAATGAACTCAGATATGAGGCGGCTGAATTTTATTCTCTCGGATTAGGGGAAATTTATTGCATCTCTTCGCTCACGGGAAGTGGTACCGGGGATTTGCTCGACGACATTGTTAAAGCTTTCTCCAAAGAAATGAACGAGGTCATTGAGGAGGATATTCCGCGTATTGCTGTAGTGGGAAGGCCGAATGTCGGAAAGTCATCTATCATCAATGCCTTTTTGAATGATGACAGGAATGTGGTCACTGATATAGCTGGAACCACAAGGGATTCTATCTATACAAAATACGAAAAGTTCGGATTCAATTTTTATTTGGTCGATACCGCTGGAATTCGAAAGAAGAACAAGGTGAGCGAGGACTTGGAGTATTATTCGGTCATGAGATCCATTAGGGCCATTGAGAATTCTGATGTCTGTGTGCTTATGGTGGATGCCACACGGGGAATAGAGGGACAGGATGTCAATATTTTCCAGATTGTGCAGAAAAACCAGAAAGGTATGGTGGTTGTGGTCAACAAATGGGACCTCGTCGAAAATAAAGACACGGAATCTATCAAGCATTTCGAAAATGCTATCAGAAGCAGGATGGCACCATTCACTGACTTCACCATCATTTTTGCATCCGCTCTCACCAAACAACGTATTTTCAGAGTGCTGGAGGAGGCGCAGAAGGTGTATGAGAACCGAACTAACAAGGTTTCTACGGCAAAACTCAATGAAGTCATGCTCCCAATTATCGAGAACACGCCACCACCTTCAATCAAAGGAAAATATATCAAAATTAAGTATTGCATGCAGATTCCTGACACCAGAGTGCCATCTTTTGTGTTCTATGCCAATCTGCCACAATATGTGAAGGAAACCTATCGGCGGTTCTTGGAAAATCAAATAAGGGAACATTGGAATTTCACTGGAACACCGATAAATGTGTTTATTCGCCAAAAGTAATCAGTTTGTTGTTACTTGGTTCTGTTTTTTCTGAATCAGAATCTTTGAACTACCTGTTATATGAGACTGAATATTTTGTGTTTCTCCATGCTGCTTTTTCTTTTTGCTTGCGGAGGTCAAACAGAAGAAGATGATGTGCCACAATGGGAACAACTGAAAGTGGCACTGAATGCGCTTCAACAACACGATTTTAAAAAATATGTCAGCTTGGTGGATTCACTGCAGCTGGATAATGGAAAAGATGAAATACTGATGATGTCGCTCCACCAGAAATATCTGGATGAGAACACCAATGACACACTATCCTTCCAGCTGAATAAAATTGAAGAAAGCGGCGATTCAGCTGTCAATGTGTTTTACAAATCTTTTGGACAATCGACTGATACGTCTTTTTGCGTGCAGAAGATGGTCTGCAGGAATGGTGTCTGGAAATTGTCGCTAAAATGAGATTTTCTTCTTAATCTTTGTCATTAAATGAAAACGCTATGGAAATAAAATGTGTGGGTATCGTCACTTCAGGCAATGATGCGCCTGGAATGAATTCTGCCATTAGGGCCGTCACCAGATCGGCTATTTATAATGGTTTGAAAGTGAAAGCGGTCTATCGTGGATATAAAGGACTGATTGATGGTGACATTGTGGAATTTAAAACACAGAATGTCAGCAACATCATCCAGTTTGGAGGTACTATTCTCAAATCCTCTCCAAGTAAGGACTTTAAGTCTGAAGAGGGAAGAAAAAAGGCATTTGAGAATATGCAGAAAGAAGGGATGGATGCATTGATTGTCATTGGAGGCGATGGCTCTATAACCGGAGCGAGAATCTTTGCACAGGAATATGATATTCCTTGTATAGGTATTCCTGCAACCATCGACAACAACCTTTTTGGAACCGACACCACTATTGGGTATGACACAGCCCTCAACACCATTATGGAATGTGTGGATAAAATCAGGGATACCGCCACTTCGCATGAACGGCTTTTCTTTGTGGAAGTAATAGGCGACGATGCGGGATTCCTGGCTTTGAATGGAGCTATTGCAGCTGGATGCGAAGAGGCTATTATTCCGTCTGTCAAGACTACTGATGACCAACTCACATCTTTCATCCTTAATGGACTCAGCAAGTCTAAGTCAAGCAGTATTGTGCTTGTTGCTGCTAACGAAACGGATGGTGGAGCACTTCATTATGCGGAACTTATGAAGTCTAAATATCCGGAAATTGACGTCAGAATTTCCATTCTTGGGCATCTGCAAAGAGGTGGTGCGCCTACTGCTCACGACCGTATCATTGCGAGCCGTATGGGTGCGGCAAGCATCGAGGCGTTGAAGAAAGGGCTTAGAAATATTATGATCGGAATAGACAATGACGAGATTGTGCATGTGCCATTCTCTAAAGTAATCCGTGAAAATAGAATAATTGATCACGATTTGCTTGATATTCTTCACAACATCTCAATTTAAAAAACTATGGCTGTCGGATTTTTTATCTGATTTTCATCTGATTTGTTGATTGTTGTCATTTTAACACTCAAAACGGCAAATTTATGTCCATTTAGTTGCTCAACACAATAAAAATGTGTAAATTTGCAATCTCATAAGATTTAGGATAATTATTTCATCTAACAATTTTTATATAAAATGAAAAAGTACAATTTCAATGCCGGACCTTCTATCCTTCCACGTGAGGTGATTGAGGCTACGGCTAATGCTTGTTTGGATTTTAATGGTTCGGGACTCTCGTTGATGGAAATCAGCCACAGAGCTAAAGATTTCCAGCCTGTTGTTGATGAGGCTGTAGCGCTTTTCAAGGAATTGCTCGACATCCCTGAAGGATATGCTGTTATTTTCCTTGGAGGTGGAGCAAGTCTTCAGTTCTGCCAGGTACCTTACAACTTCCTTGAGAAGAAGGCTGCTTATCTCAATACAGGTGTGTGGGCTAAGAAAGCTATCAAGGAGGCTAAACTCTTTGGAGAAGTGGTTGAGGTGGCTTCTTCTGCAGAATCTACATATACTTATATACCTAAGGATTTTGTTGTGCCGGCTGATGCTGATTATTTCCATATCACAACCAACAACACAATTTATGGTACTGAAATCAGAAAGGAACTTGATTCTCCTGTACCGATGATTGCTGATATGTCTTCCGACATTTTCTCTCGTCCAATTGATGTGAGCAAGTATAATTGTATTTATGGTGGTGCACAGAAGAACCTCTCTATGGCCGGTGTCACTTTTGTCATCGTCAAAGAGGATGCTCTTGGAAAAGTATCACGCCAGATACCTACGATGCTCGACTATCGCACGCATGTGGAGAAAGGTTCTATGTTCAACACTCCTCCTGTAGTGCCAATCTATTGCGCACTCCAGAATTTGAAATGGATCAAAGCACAGGGCGGTGTTGTTGCCATGGATAAGAGAGCCAACGAGAGAGCTGCGATTCTTTATGAAGAGATCGACCGCAACAAGCTCTTCCGCGGAACCGTAAAGGCTGAGGACCGTTCTGTCATGAACATCTGCTTCGTGATGAATGATGAATACAAAGACCTTGAGGCAGACTTCATGAAGTTCGCCACAGAAAAGGGTATGGTCGGAGTCAAAGGCCACCGCTCGGTTGGTGGATTCCGCGCATCTTGTTACAATGCCATGTCGGTTGAAGGTGTGAAAGCACTCGTACAGACTATGCAGGAATTTGAGAAGGCACATTAATCATGAATAACCTAAACCGGATTCTCTGTTCAGAATCCGGTTTTTATACTTTTTTATCATTATGAAAGTCTTAATTGCAACTGAAAAACCTTTTGCACCTGTAGCGGTGGAAGGCATAAAGAAAGAAATCGAAAACGCAGGGTTTGAACTCGCTATTCTCGAGAAATACACAGAGAAACAACAACTCCTTGAGGCTGTGGCTGATGTGAATGCAATCATCATCAGGTCTGACAAAATCGACGCTGAAGTTCTTGATGCTGCCAAGCAACTCAAGATTGTAGTGCGTGCCGGAGCTGGATATGACAATGTGGACCTCGAGGCAGCCACTCAACACGGAGTTGTCGTGATGAACACTCCTGGACAGAATTCCAATGCCGTAGCTGAACTCGTTTTCGGACTCCTTGTGTTTGCTGTGCGTAATTTCTACAATGGAAAAGCAGGTACTGAGCTTATGGGTAAGAAACTGGGTATTCTTGCATTTGGCAATGTGGGACGCAACGTGGCTCGTGTGGCTAAAGGATTCGGCATGGAAGTGTCAGCATACGATGCTTTCTGTCCGGCTGAAGCTATCGAGGCTGCTGGTGTCCATGCTGCTGCAAGCCAGGATGAACTCTTCGAGACTTGCGACATCGTCAGCCTGCATATTCCTGCAACTCCTGAGACAAAGCAGAGCATCAACAAAACGCTCGTCGGAAAAATGAAGAAAGGTGGTATCGTTGTCAACACTGCACGAAAAGAGGTGATTAACGAACCGGAACTCATCGAATTGATGAAAGAGCGTGAGGATATCAAGTATGTCACTGATATCAAGCCGGATGCAGACGAACAGTTCGCACAGTTCGAAGGACGCTATTTCTCCACTCCTAAGAAGATGGGAGCACAGACTGCAGAGGCTAATATCAATGCGGGTATCGCTGCAGCCAAGCAAATCGTTGCTTTCTTCAAAGAAGGATGTGTGAAATTCCAGGTGAATAAATAATCAGACCGATAATGGGATGGATAGGTGTATGCTGTCCATCCCTTTTTTTACATTACACTTCTAACATGGCTATTGTAAAACCTTTCAAGGGCGTCAGACCGCCTAAAGAGTTTGTTGAGAAAGTTGAGTCAAGACCTTATGATGTGCTCAATTCTGAAGAGGCCCGGATGGAGGCGGGAGATAATGAAATGTCTCTTTACCACATCATTCGTCCAGAGATAAATTTTCCAGAAGGAACCGATGAGCATGACCCGAGAGTTTATGCCAGTGCGGCTGAGCAATTCCAGAAATTTCAGGATAAGGGATGGCTTGTGCAGGACGATAAGGAGCAGTATTACATCTATGCGCAGACCATGAATGGTAAGACCCAGTATGGTCTTGTGGTCGGGGCTTATGTTGATGATTATCTTAATGGAGTTATCAAAAAGCATGAACTCACGAGGAGCGACAAGGAAGAGGACCGCATGAAACATGTGAGGGTCAACAATGCCAACGTCGAACCGGTCTTCTTTGCCTATCCTGACAATCAAGTACTCCTTGAGCTCATCAACCGATATGCACAGACTAAACCAGAATATGATTTCATCGCCCCAATTGATGGATTTGGACATCAGTTGTGGATTATTTCAGATGAAAATGATATCAAAACGATTACCGAGGAGTTTGCAAAAATGCCAAGTCTCTATATTGCTGACGGACACCATAGATCTGCGGCTGCAGCTTTGGTCGGAGCCGAAAAAGCAAGGCTGAATCCAAACCATAAGGGAGATGAGGAATACAACTATTTTATGGCGGTATGCTTCCCTGCTTCTCAACTCACGATTCTTGACTACAATCGTGTGGTGAAGGACTTGAATGGACTTTCTTCACAGCAGTTTATTGAGGCTTTGACAAAGAACTTCGATGTGCAGAAAAAAGGTAACGAGAACTATAAACCTCAGCAACTGCATGAGTTCTCACTCTATCTTGATGGAGAATGGTACAGTCTCAAAGCCAAACCGGGTACTTTCGATGATAGCGATCCGATTGGAGTGCTTGACGTGAGCATTTCATCAAAACTCATTCTTGATGAAATTCTTAACATCAAAGACCTCAGACGCGACAAGAGGATTGACTTTGTCGGTGGATTACGTGGACTCGATGAACTCAAACGGAGAGTGGACAGCGGAGAAATGAAAATCGCGCTGGCGCTCTATCCGGTTACGATGAAGCAGATTATGGATATTGCTGATTCGGGAAATATCATGCCGCCTAAGGCTACGTGGTTTGAACCGAAACTACGCTCCGGACTTGTTATCCATAAACTGTCTTGACAGTCTGAAATTGATTGTTTTTCTGAATATCAGCATTCTTTGCAATGGATAAATACCTAACCATTCAAGCTCCTGCTGAAGGAACCTACACGGAGAAGCGAAGCAAATTTCTTGCTTTCGCTTTTCCTGTTTATTCCGTGGAGGAAATCAAGGGAATCGTTGCTGAATATCAGAAAAAATATTATGATGCGCGCCACGTATGCTATGCTTACATGCTTGGGGTGGAAAGAACTGTTTTCCGGGCTAATGATAATGGAGAGCCATCGGGGACAGCAGGCAAGCCTATTCTTGGACAAATCAACTCCAACAACCTCACAAATATCCTGATTGTTGTGGTTCGTTATTTCGGAGGTATAAAACTGGGAACCGGAGGCCTCATCGTGGCTTATAGAATGGCGGCAGCCGAAGCACTGGCCAACGCCACTTTCATTGAGAAATATGAAGAAGGTACGCTCTCTTTTTCTTTCGAATACCCATTCATGAATGAGGTGATGAGAATAATAAAAGAGGAGAATCCAGAGATTGTGGAGCAGAACTTTGACAATGATTGCATCATGACGTTGAGAATACGAATGGACTCCATTCCTAAATTGAAGGCAAGATTAGAAAAGGTCACTTCGCTTACTTGGAAATGAGGGAAGGTTGAGAATAGGGGATTAGGGATGATCAAGTCAGTTGAATGCCATTTTCTCCAGAGTTTCCACTGCCTCTGTCAATTCTTCTTCAAAGCGGTCGTGCTGACGTAGAAAATCAGGCTTGCCATGAGAAATCAAATCATATAATTCCTGATTCATGCCGTCAACGTAGGAACTGATGGCAATTTCTATGTCATCTTTTTGCCAGTCCATCGTGGAATGTACATAAACACGGTGCTTCTGGTGCATGAAGCTGTAGGCGGTCTCTATGCTGTCTTTCGGAATCATCTGATTGTCATTCATCATAACCGACTGGACGGAATTGCATCTGATCTTCGCTGAAAACGTATCCATGGGATTGAAGGTAGGATTTCAGCTCTTCTGGCTCAACATTGAAGTTGTAGCATAATGACTCAAGGGTGTCAAATTCTTCATCACGCAGCAGCATATTCACGCTGGATACCAGTATCGCGGGTTCTTTGGGTAAATAATCCATTTTGAAAATTTTTTGCAAAGTTAAGCAAATTGTGGGATTTTTAGCCTTTTTTTTGTATTTTTGCATCAACAATCCTTAACTTTAGCTATATGAAAACTTTGTTTTTTATTATTTTCCTCATGCTGGCATCTCTTTGTGCTCAAGCGCAAAGCATCAGTTATATTGAGACCACTAAGGCTTGGCATTATGTCTATGACCAAAATGGGAAGAAAATACGTACAATCAGTACCAGCCAGGGTCAAATCGTGGCTTATTCATCTTCTTTTTATATTCTGAAGCAAGGTTCTGCTTTCTATGTCACATACGACCCTAACGGCAAACGGCTTTATTGTTTCAGTGCATATAATGTTGGGGAAGTGATTGCTGCTTCTGGCGACACTTTCACCAGCAGAAATGGAAGTTGGATCTACACTTGGGATAAGAACGGTAAGAAAATCAATACCAGAACGGCTAATTGAATGGATGCAGTCTTTATATAATTACCCTTATGCTTTTGATTTTTGATTTCGACGGAACGCTCTGCGATACACGACACAATATTTTGCTCACGATGAAGGCCACCATTGTTGAGTTACAACTTCCCACAAGGACAGATGCTCAATGTGTGGCCACTATCGGTTTGCCTTTGACCGGGTGTTTCCGACAACTTTTCCCACATGCTGATGAAGACACCATTTTGCGTTGTGCATCAACTTACAGGAGAATATTTGCCGAAAACCTTCAACATGTTGAGCCAAAACCATTTCCCCATGTAGTTGATGGTATTAGGAGGTTGAAGCAAAACGGACATACGCTCACCATTGCATCATCGCGTTCCCATGCTTCTCTGATAGAACTCACAGAATTGATGGGGATTGGGAAATGTCTTGACCTTTGTCTTGGAGCTGATGATGTGGAAAAAGCCAAGCCAGACCCTTTTCCGGTAATCAAGACTTTGTCGCTCACAGGATTTAAGGCTGGGAATGCATTGGTGGTGGGGGATATGCCTGTAGATGTGCTGATGGGAAAACACGCTGGAACCCACACTTGTGGAGTGACTTATGGAAACAGTTCGGAGGAACAACTAAGGTTGGCTGGAGCGGATTTTCTTA
>OMUD01000086.1 GCA_900314125.1 uncultured Prevotellaceae bacterium
CTCATCACCTTCTGCATGATTGCAGGATTGGGCGGCTGCGACGGACGTCTGCGCCAGCATGCCATCGGCTGCAAGAACACCAAGATATCGAAGGCGGAGATGGTGGCGGCCGTGACTGCCATGCTCCCTTGGATTGGATTCCCTCGCTCGCTCACCGCATTGAATGTGATCAACGATGCCTACAACGAGCGGCTGATGTGATTCTCCCCCTTTTTTGTGACTACCACGCTGTGCCCTTTTATCCAAGCATAAAGGGCATTTGTGGTGTGTGACATGCTATTAACTTTTTTACTTATTATATTACGTTATTTTTAAGATGAAAGCATTTGTTTTCCCTGGTCAGGGTGCCCAGTTCTCTGGAATGGGCAAAGACCTTTATGAAAGCAGCCCTTTGGCAAAAGAGCTGTTCGACAAGGCCGATGAGATTCTCGGCTTTGAAATCACAAAGATTATGTTTGAAGGAACCGACGAGGAACTTCGCCAGACGAAGGTGACTCAGCCGGCTGTGTTCCTCCATTCCGTTATATCCGCATTGTGCATGGGCGACGACTTCAAGCCTGAGATGACCGCCGGTCACTCGCTGGGTGAGTTTTCCGCACTCGTCGCAGCCGGAGCGCTGTCGTTTGAGGACGGTCTGAAGCTGGTGAGCCAACGTGCTCAAGCCATGCAGAAGGCTTGTGAGGCTGCTCCTTCCACCATGGCTGCCATCATAGCCCTTCCTGACGAGACCATCGAGCAGGTGTGCGCAGAGGTGAGCAAGCCAGGCAACATCGTGGTGCCTGCCAACTACAACTGCCCTGGACAGGTGGTGATTTCCGGTAACATCGACGCCATCAACGAAGCTTGCGAGAAGCTGAAGGCTGCCGGTGCCAAGCGCGCCCTTCCGTTGAAGGTGGGTGGTGCGTTCCACTCTCCGCTGATGCAGCCGGCCAAGGACGAATTGCAGGCAGCTATCGAGGCAACGGAATTCCAGACTCCGAAATGCCCGGTTTATCAGAATGTGGATGGAAAGGCACACACCGACCCTGCTGAGATCAAGGCCAACCTCATCGCTCAGCTGACTGCCCCTGTGAAGTGGACCCTCGAGGTTCAGAACATGGTGGCTGACGGTGCCACCGACTTCACTGAGTGTGGTCCGGGCAAGGTCCTTCAGGGACTTGTGGCCAAGATTGCCAAAGGCAACGAGAACGTGACTGCCCACGGCATCGCATAAGGTTTGCAAAAAACGGCATCTGCGTGTGCTGACACGGCGCTCGGGATGCATGAACCAAAACCATTGATGAGAACCCTACGACATAGAAGCAAAACCGGAGGCATGACACCATGCTGTTATGCCCTGGTCTTGCTTTTAATGTGTATGATAATGCCAGTAAAAGCACAAAACCAAAAACACAAACAGATGAAAGAGAAAATTGTAATCTATCAGGTGTTCACCCGACTCTTCGGAGCCAACTCCAAATCTCCCGTGACCAATGGCGATGCAAAAACCAACGGGTGCGGAAAGATGGGAGACTTCACCTCCAAAGCATTACAGAGTATAAAGGAATTAGGTGCTACGCACATTTGGTATACGGGGATAATTGAACACGCAACGCAGACTGACTATACTGCTTATGGCATCAGTAAGGACCATCCGGCTGTGGTGAAAGGAAAAGCCGGCAGTCCATACGCCATCAAAGACTACTACGACATAGATCCTGACCTTGCCACTGACGTGGACCGCAGGATGAAGGAATTTGAGAACTTGGTGACGCGGACACACAAAGCGGGGCTGAAGATGATCATCGACTTTGTGCCTAATCATGTGGCACGCCAATATCATTCTGATGCCAAGCCGGAAGGAGTGGTGGATCTTGGAGCCAACGACGACACCAACATGAATTTCTCTCCTTCCAACAACTTCTATTATGTGGGCGGACAGGCTTTCACACCTCATTTCAGCCTTGCCGACGCAGACGGCAATGCCTACGTGGAGATGCCTGCCAAAGCCACAGGCAACGACAAGTTCTGTTGCGATCCTGACTCGAACGATTGGTACGAGACGGTGAAACTGAACTATGGCGTGGATTATGTGGGTGGTCGTGTGAACCATTTCGACCCGGTTCCCGACACCTGGCGCAAGATGCTGGAAATTCTCCGTTTCTGGGCGGGAAAGGGAATTGACGGCTTCCGCTGCGACATGGCGGAAATGGTGCCATGTGAGTTCTGGCAGTGGGCCATTCCTCAGGTGAAGGCTGATTATCCGGGCATCACCTTTGTGGCTGAGGTATATAATCCTGACCAATACCGCAACTATATCCACAACGGCCATTTCGATTATCTTTACGACAAGGTGGGGCTTTACGACACGCTCCGCATCGTGTCGAACGGGGCTTCAGCCTCTTCCATCACCCACTGCTGGCAGAGTGTGGACGACATCCATGAGCACATGCTCAATTTCTTGGAAAACCATGACGAGCAGCGCATCGCCTCCCCTTATTTCTGCAACAGTGCGGAAAAGGGACGCCCGGCCATGATTGTGTGTGCCCTGCTGCGTGAGAACCCGGTGATGGTGTATTTCGGACAGGAGCTGGGCGAGCCGGGAATGGACCATGAGGGATTCAGCGGTGAGGACGGCCGGACCACCATCTTTGACTACTGGACTGTGCAGTCGGTGCGCCGCTGGCGTAACGGCGGCAAGTTTGACGATGCACAGCTCACTCCTCAAGAGAAGGAGCTGAGAGGATTCTATTCGCGCCTGCTTTCCATCTGCAACAAGGAGAAAGCCATCCGTGAGGGTGGGTTCTACGACATCATGTATGCGAATTATGAGAACATGGAGATGGACACGAACCGCCAGTATGCGTTCCTCCGCAAAGCCGGAAAGGAACTGATTCTCGTGATTGCCAACTTCGACGGCAATCCAGTCCACACGAAAGTGAATATTCCGGCTGAGGCGTTCCGTATCATGGAAATCCCGTCCGACAAGGGG
>OMUD01000030.1 GCA_900314125.1 uncultured Prevotellaceae bacterium
AAACTGATTCTTCTTGTACGTGACTTCAGTTTTTTTTTACAAAAAAAGACAAACATAAATAATGTTTGTCTTTTTGAATTATATTGCTAATAGAGAATATCTTATTGTTTTGAATCCACTTTTTCAACAAATTGATAACAGCCCACATCTGGGTTTTCGGTTGGTCTTGTCACGCCATTTCGGTCGGTTGGGCAATATTCCACATATTTACCATCGCCTATTCCTCTTGCGTTCGACTTATCAGAAAGACCAAAATCATAATTGAAAATTTCGTGGTCAATAGTCAGAAAGTTTTTTGCACCCCATATAATATCATCAGAAAAAACACCATCTTTGTCTTTTTTCCAATCTTTAGTGTTTCCGGTTTCATTCACAGAATTGGAGAATATGTTTAAGATGTCTTCAGGTTCCTTACCTGTGATTTTCACATTGATCAAGCATTTGTTGAAAATGACATTAAACGATGCATCACTGTTTTCCAAACGGTTGCCCACAATTTCGTCTGTGCTCGCACCTGTAATTAGGCAGTTATAGAAATTGGCTTGTTCTAAAGGATATATTGTGTCATTTACCACATTCGTGAAATACAATGCTGTCTCATGAGAACTCCATGGGTAAAATTGTGCAATTGTGGTATGAACAAAGTTATAGCTTCCACCAATAAGATTCACACAATAGTTTCCCGCATTGCTGATTTGGCTGTTAAGAACCTGGCCAATGCAGTAATAACAGCGCAAACCATCGCCACTAACATTGTGAATCATGGAATTATGGAGAAAAAACTTGTAGTCATTCGCTGTTGACAGGGGACAATCGATACCATATTTGCCACCATGTATGTCCACATAGTCGAACACATTGTTGCTGCTTTCTGGATACAGAATGACACCATCCCATTGGGCATCCATTCTGTCGTAGGGCAGATAGGAGAATATTTTGTCTGTACGGTCTCCTCTAAAGGTAATCTGATGCTCTAATGTGCCATTACATTCCACTGTTCCGTGTACACCCATATATGCACCTTGGTGGAACATCAATATTGTGCCCTCAGGTATGGTCAATGTAGCTCCGGCATCTACCACAAGGCTGTCATAGATGATATATGGACGCTCATTGCTCAGTTCTGTGTCGCTTGAATAACGCGGTGCATGAAGGAAAGTCGCATCTTGACCGTATGCCTCAAGTACTATTTCCTGGCGAACACCGCTCTCTAAATTAAAAATCAATTTGTCTGACACATATTCAGGAAAATTGCTGCCTTGAATGGGGAGGGTAACTTCTGCAAATATGAAAATACTGTCTTTCTTTAAAATTTCAATATCTGACAATTGGGCGCTGGAATGTCCGTCAACATTGACACGAAAACCACTGGCGCCGCCACTTTCCAGCTCAACAGAACTGATATGCAAGCCTTTATCGTTTTGATTGAATACTTTAAAACGCTTAGTGGATGAGCCGATGGTGGTGATGACTGTGTCAAAACGTATGGTGTCAGCCTCGAAAGTGAGTTTAGAGGTTGAGGATGTCGTGAAATCATCATCATCCTGGCATGAACCAAACAATGCAGTCCCCAAAAGAAAAAGACATGAAATATATAAATAAAAGAAGTTCGTTTTCATTCTTATTAATATTCTGATATTATATATATTAACGTTTTCCAAGTCGTTATATTGTGTTATTCTCAACCTGATAAGAATCTGTTACTATAGATTCGGTTGACAGTCCACCGGCTTCGTTCCCCATTCTTTATTGGGTTTGTCTCCCATTTCATACACAATAGTACCACCATGCATAATCATATCATGCGTAATATAGTTTTTGGAATAAGCCATTCCATTATATTTCATGGATTGGATATAGCAATTTCTTTTGGACACATGATTTGCTATGATTGTCAATGATTTATTGTTTGGCAGACGTATCTCGGCTTTAGCAAATAATGGAGTTCCAATCATGTAGTAATGAGTTCCAGGACATACTGGGTAAAAGCCTAATGAGGAAAACACATACCAAGCCGACATCTGACCAGCATCCTCATTTCCTGATAAACCACCAGGTGAGTTGTTGTATTCGTTATCCAGCAATTTTCGAACTTCTATTTGGGTTTTCCAAGGTTCACCTGCATAATTATACATATATGCCACATGGTGGCAAGGTTCATTTCCATGCCAATAGCGCCCTTCTGAGAACATGGAGTCCAAACGGGTGACATATTGTTCTCGACCACCCAATGCGGCCATCAATCCATAAGGATCGTGTGGGGCAAACCATGTGTAATGCCAAGGTGTACCCTCAGTGATATAGCTCACTCTTTCCGACAAGTTGGGAGGCGTTGTGAATTTTCCTTTTTTGTGTCTCCCTTGAACATATCCTGTGTGGGGATTGATGACTTTCTGATAGTTCCGGCTCCGTTTAATCAGCTGATTGAAGTCTTTTTCTCGCTGCAGAAACAATGCCATCTGCGATAGACAATAGTCGTCGTAAGCATACTCCATTGTTCGTGAAACTTGTTCGTTCTTATGGAATGACTCTCCAATGGTTTCTTCAAGAGGTATATATCCAAGTTTTTTGTAAGCCTTTAACGCTCGTCTTCCTTTTCCATCAAGATAGTCTTCAATTCTTTTGGGGGACTCAAAAGCATTTTTACACATGGCTTCGTAAGCCTTGGATGTGTCAAAATTTTGAACACCTTTGATGTATGCGTCAACAATGGCTGAAATGCAATGATCGCCTATCATGGCATTTGTATAGCTGTTCCAACATGGGAATATGGGAAGCCATCCTCCTTCTTCATACATCTCAACAAGGCTTTGCATCATCCAACCATTCTTTTCTGGCGATAGGATGTTCAAAAGCGGATGAAGCGCTCGGAACGTGTCCCACATGCTGAAGTCTGTGTAATAATCATGATTTCCTTTTATTATATGCGGAGTAGGGGATTTGCCCTGATTGAAAAATGGACGTCGGCCGTCAACATCACTGATGACTCTTGGAAGAAAAGATGTATGATATAGGGCGGTGTAGAATATTTCCTTCTCTTCATTGAGGGGCGTTGTCAATTTGATACTGGATAGGTGCTGGTTCCAAACAGCTGTGGTTTCTGTGAGAGTTTTATTGAAATCCCAATGTGGAATTTCGGAATTCAGATTTTGTGAAGCCCCGTCATAATCACAGAACGAACTTGCCGTCTTCACCGTTATCACCTCTCCCTTCTGGACTTCGTATTCAAACCAGGCTCCTTGACTGAAAGTACCTGCCGAAATAGGCTGTTTTTGGAATTGAACCATGAAATAGCTTGAATATCCAGCAGACTCACCCTGTCCTTGATATATCCGGTGTATTGGGTTCTCTCCCTTAATGATGTTGTTTTTTGAATCAATCATTACGGAACCGACTTGTTCGTCACTGTTTGAAGTAACAAGAATATAGCATCGGCCCTTCGCAAGAAATGTGAAGCGCATAATGGCACTTCTGGATTTTCCTGTCAGTTCGGCTTTGATGGGTTGGTCATCCAAATAAACCGCATAATAATTAGGCTGAGAAATTTCATTAAAATGATGGAATATGCCTCCTTTTTGTCCATCGTTTGTTCTTAACTTCCCAAATTGAGGAGTAATCGTCATGGAACCATAGTCCTGGGCGCAGCCTCCTACAATCCAATGGGAGTTTCTAAATCCTCTGAATGTGTTGTCTTCATAGTAATAGGGTGCTACGCATTTATTCTCGGAGCTTCGTGTTTCTGGTGTCCAGCAATTCATTCCGTTTGGAACGATGACTGCTGGCAGTGTCTGCCCATGATTCTCACTACCACGGCCAAATAGTCCTACGGATTTTGTGTTACTTTTGCTTGTCCCAATCAAAGGATTTACATACTTGATTAAGCTGCCGTCTGTTGTGTAGGTGAGCGAAAATGCATTCGTGTAAAGTAATAAGGTTAGTAAAATAGTGATGTTTTTCATAATACGATGCAAGTTTCATGATTTACTTTGAAATGAATATCCTTCTCATCATATCTCATCCCATAGACTTTTTCACCATCTGCCTGATAATGTGGACGAGGGTCTTGTTCGAGAATCTTTGCAATCATTTGTTGCTCTTGTGTGGACAAAACAATTTGGGCATGTTCAGAGAACACCACTTTTAATTGTTTCCATTGATTCTCATCAGGCAAGCCACTCCGGACATTCACGTGGGAATCTGTATATTCAAGATAAGGTTTGATGTCATAGATAGGGGTTCCGTTCATCAAATCCGCTCCAGTCACTTTAAGACATAAGCGTTTAGCAGAATTCACATAAATCTCTTTAAGTCTTACAGATGAAAGGCCTATTGGATTGGGGCGGTAAGGGGAGCGCGTGGAGAAAACTCCTACTCGTTTGTTTCCTCCTAAGATGGGTGGGCGGACAGTGGGGGAGACATGTGTGGACGAATTGCCGGAAAATCCCCACAGCAACCAAATATAGTCATAACGCTCCAAACCACGGACATAATCTGGCTGGTTGATGAGGGGTTCAAATATGATTTCTCCCTCTACATCATCAACTATACCACTTTGCCTGGGAATGCCGAATTTTGTGATGAATGGAGACCTAAAAAAAGCAATTGGAATAATTTCCATCTTATCGAAAATAATCCCAGCAGACTAATCAATCTGCTGGGATTTAATAAATTGTACTATTAAATTAAAGCATTGCTTTAACTTGGTTATACACGTTTTCTGCAGTGTAGCCGAGCTTTTCATCAAGCACTTTATAAGGTGCTGAGAAGCCAAATGACTCAAGTCCCCAGATTTTGCCTTCTGCTTCAGGAACCAAGCCTAAAAGGTTCACTGGCAAACCTGCGGTCATACCGAACTTCTTCACTCCGCATGGAAGTACTTCCTGCTGATACTCCTTCGGCTGGCTTCTGAACAGGCCTTCTGAAGGAACGCTGACAATACGGACCTTAACACCATCATTGCGGAGAAGAGCAGCTCCTGCCACCAAAGTGCTGACTTCAGAGCCTGTAGCTACAAGGATTATGTCTGGATTCTCGTCAGAACCAGCTACAACATAGCCACCCTTTGAAGCAAGCGAATAATCATTTCCTTCCGGCAGATTATTGATGTTCTGACGGGAAAGAATGAGTGCGGTTGGGGTGGAAACGTTCTCCATGGCTAGTTTCCAAGCTTCTGTAGTCTCCTTGGCATCAGCCGGGCGGAGAACCAACATAGATGGCTTGCCGCTGTGGTTCTTCAACTTCTCCATCAGTCGAATCTGTGCCTCTTGCTCAACTGGTTCATGAGTTGGACCATCTTCACCAACGCGGAAGGCATCATGAGTCCAAATGAATTTAACTGGAAGTTCCATCAACGCAGCCATACGTACGGCTGGCTTCATATAGTCAGAGAACACAAAGAATGTGCCACATGCTGGTATCACACCACCGTGCAGCGCCATACCGATACAGCAACATGCCATAGTGAGCTCTGCAACTCCTGCCTGGAAGAAGGCACCTGAGAAATCATCCTTGGTCAAGGCATGAGTCTTCTTCAGGAAACCATCAGTCTTGTCTGAGTTGGAAAGGTCGGCAGAGGCACAAATCATATTTGGAACTTGTTCTGCAAGAACACCCAAACATGCAGCAGAAGCTGAGCGGGTTGCGTCATTATCTTTTTGAACGCACTTGCTCCAGTCAATCTTTGGAGCCTTTCCGCTGAACCATTCTGCCTGTTGAGCTGCCTTATCTGGATTGGCGTCTGCCCAGGCTTTCTCCTCAGCATAACGCTCTGCACAGATTGATTCCAACTCTTTTGCACGGTTGGCATACAACTCCTGAACCTCAGGGAATATCTGGAATGGATTCTCTGGGTCACCACCAAGATTCTTGATTGTGTTAATAAAGGCATCGCCACCAAGTGGAGCTCCGTGAGTCTTGCAGTTGGCCTCATAAGAAGTTCCGTCTGCTTTCACTGCACCTTTACCCATGATGCATTTGCCTATAATGATGGTTGGTTTGCCCTTCACTGTTTTCGCTTTGTCAAGAGCGGTGCGGATCTGAGCAGCATCGTTACCAACGATTTCAATGACTTCCCACCCCAAGGCACGGTATTTTGCAGCCGTATCTTCATTCATGACTTCCTTGGTTTCAGTAGAAAGCTGAATGTCGTTTGAGTCATAGAACATAACAAGGTTGTCAAGACCAAGGACGGATGCTATGCGGGCTCCACCTTGGGAAATCTCTTCCTGCACACCGCCATCTGAAATATAGGCATAAATAGTTTCTTTTGCAAAGGTTGGGTTGCCAGTGTGGGCGGCAAGGAATTTTGCTGCAATGGCTGCACCGATTGCATAGACATGACCCTGGCCAAGAGGACCAGATGTGTTCTCGATACCACGTGCTATCTCGAATTCTGGATGACCTGTCGTTGGGGAACCCCATTGACGAAGATTGGCCAACTCATCCAAAGAGAATTTACCAATCAGACAGAGCTGAGAATAGAGCATTGGTGCCATGTGACCTGGATCAAGGAAAAAACGGTCACGTCCAACCCAACTTGGGTTCTTAGGGTCATAATTCAGATATTCTGAATATAACACATTGATAAAATCAGCACCCCCCATTGCGCCGCCTGGGTGTCCGGACTTTGCCTTTTCTACTGCGCTTGCTGCTAAGATTCTAATGTTGTCAGCAGCTTTGTTCAATACTTTAATGTCGTTCATTCTTAATCTTGCTTTTTATATTTAACGGCTGCCTCTTCGATTGGAAGAGCTGCTTTGTAATTCTCAATGTAGCGGTTGAAACCATCAACATCTGCTGGGTCTGGAGCAACTTCTGTGCCTGTGTTTCCGGCAAACACAACCTGGTCAAGATAATCGGCCAGAGATAGCTTCTTATCATTATTTACAACGTAGGCTGCGAGAAGGGCGATACCCCATGCACCACCTTCACCTGCTGTTTCCATCACTGATATCGGGGTGTTCAATGCAGCGGCAAGCATCCGTTGTCCCACAACTGGAGTCGTAAAATAACCGCCATGCCCCATGATACGGTCCACTTTCACATGCTCTTCGTTGAAAAGAATGTCATTTCCTAATTTCAGCACACCTATGGCACCATAAAGATGAGCACGCATGAAGTTTGCCAAATTGAACTTGTCGTTTGCGCTGCGCACAAATAATGGACGACCGTCCATCAAGCCTGTAACCGGCTCACCGGAAATGTAGTTATAGGAAATGACACCACCACAGTCAGCATCACCCTTCAATGCAATGTTGAAGAGGTTGGAATACAAACTGTAAGTGTCAACTTCAAGTCCTAAAAGTTCTTGATATTCCTTGAACAACTTCACCCATGCGTTGATGTCACTCGTACAGTTGTTGCAATGCACCATCGCAACCAATGATCCGTCTGGAGTGGTCACCATGTCGAGCATCTCGTATGGCTTCGACAATTCTTTTTCAAGAACGATCATAGAGAAGGAGGAAGTTCCTGCACTGACATTACCCGTACGCTGACGAACAGCGTTGGTTGCCACCATTCCTGTTCCAGCATCTCCTTCAGGAGGACAAACTGGGATACCTGGCTTGAGATGGCCAGAAACATCAAGCTTCAAAGCACCTTCTGGAGTAAGGAATCCCGCATTCTCACCTGCGTTCAATGATTTTGGAAGAATGTCAAGCAATTTCCATCCAAAGCCTTTCGGAGCTATCAGCTTGTCGAATTTCTCCACCATGGCAGCATCGTATGTCTTTGTATTTGGATCAACAGGAATCATACCTGATGCATCACCCACACCAAGCACCTTCTGTCCCGTCACCTGCCAATGAACATAACCGGCAAGGGTGGTGAGGAATTCAATATCCTTCACATGCTCCTCATTGTTGAGGATAGCTTGATACAAGTGGCTGATACTCCAACGAAGTGGGATGTTGTAGTTGAACAACTTAGACAATTCTGCAGCAGCAGGACCTGTGTTGGTGTTACGCCATGTACGGAATGGAACAAGAATGTCATTACCTTTAAATGGCATGTAGCCATGCATCATGGCACTAAATCCTATGGCTGCGAGTGTTTCAATTTCAACCTCATACTGTTTCAACACGTTGGCGCGAAGGTCGGCATAGCAGTCTTGCAAGCCATACCAAATAGCTTCTGTGCTATAGGTCCACAAACCGTCAACCAGTTGATTCTCCCATGTATGGCTGCCTTGGGCAATCGGATTGTTGTCAGCATCGATAAGAACGGCCTTGATTCGTGTTGAACCAAATTCTATTCCAAGAATCGCTTTGCCGGATTGTATTGTTTGTTTTGCATCCATTGTCGATTGATGATTTAAATGATAATCACAAAGACGCAGAAGCATGTTGAAATGCTTGTGCGTCTTTGTGAAATAATGAATAATTAACGCAATGCTTTGTTGAGCATGTAGTAAACCTCATTCACCTGAAGTTCATGCTTGAACTCACTGATTGTGGTGTTCTTGTTGATCTTCACATACTCAATGCCGAGAATCTCAGCGAAATCCTCCCAATATTCTTCTGTGATGTCATAGGAGAAGGCGCTGTGATGTGTACCACCAGCAAGAATCCATGCACCGGCACCAATTTCAAATGTTGGCTGAGGTACCCAGAGAGCAGATGCTACTGGAAGATGTGGCATTGGCTTTGGCTCAATGCACTCAACCTCCTGAGAAATCAGACGGAAGCGGTTGCCCAAATCAACAACTGTGGCTTTAATACCTCTACCAACCTTTGATGTGAATACCAAGCGGGCTGTCTGCTGCTTGCGGATACCGATGCCGAGGAAGTGAACCTCAAGCTTTGGCTTGTCCGATGCAATGAGAGGGCAAACCTCAAGCATGTGGCTCTGCAGGCAAGAACTCTGAGAACCAGCGAAGTTCAATGTGTAGTCCTCAAGGAAAGAGCATCCTGTAGGCATGCCTTGCTGGATCACCCAAAGAGTGCGGTACAGACAGGCTGTCTTCCAGTCGCCTTCAGCACCAAAACCATAACCTTCCTGCATCAGGCGCTGAGATGCAAGACCTGGAATCTGGTCAAATCCAACAAAGTTAGGATCATCAATGTCGGCACCACCAAGGTCATCAAAGTTTGTGGTGAATGCAGTGGCATTCTCGTCCTTCAACACGCGGCGGAGTGCAATTTCTGCCTTTGCTGAGTTCTTAACTTTCTCCCAGTAAACTTCCTCACCACTTTCATCAATCTTGATTGTATAGAGCTTTTTGTACTCCTCAACAAGTTCATCAGCCTCTGCATCTGTCACCTTCTTGTAGTACTCCATCAAGCTTGATACAGGATAATAGTCAACATGGTAACCCAGACGCTGCTCAAACTCAACGCGGTCACCATCAGTCACAGCCACATTGTTCATGTTCATACCGAACATGAGGCAGCGTACATTCTTTGCGTCAGCCACACCAGCTGCTACACGTGCCCATACTGCAATTTTCTTCTGAGCCTCCTCGTTTTTCCAATAGCCACAAACAACTTTGCGTGCCACACGCATACGGGTGCAGATGTGACCAAACTCGATATCACCATGAGCACTCTGGTTCAAGTTCATGAAATCCATGTCGATGCTGTCCCATGGAATCTCAGCATTGTACTGTGTGTGGAAGTGGAGCAATGGCTTCTGCAAATCCTGAAGACCTTTAATCCACATCTTTGCTGGGGAGAATGTGTGCATCCACGTGATGATACCAACACATTTCTCATCATTATTGGCAGCTTTCATCACGTCTTCAACTTCTTTTGAAGAGTTTGCTGTGCCTTTATAAACAATCTTCACAGGGATGTTGCCACTGTCATTCAAACCAGCAACCATCTCCTTGGAATGTGCATCTACTGCGATAACGGCGTCACCACCATAAAGTAACTGGGCACCTGTGACCCACCAAATTTCTAAATTTTCGTACATTGTGATTAATTTTAAGTTAGTTAAAAAATATGATTTGTTTTATTTTTAATGTTTTTGTCCTTTCTGACCATAATAGGCATTCGGACCATGTTTTCTGTTGTAATGTTTTTCAACCAGCAGTGGGTTCATTGTAAGATCTGGATTAACGGAATAAGCGATAAACGCCATTTTGGCGCATTGTTCCATCACCTTAGCGTTGTAAACCGCATTGTCTGGGCTGGTTCCCCAAGAAAATGGTCCATGATTCTTGACCAAAACTGCAGGAGTGTGGTCTGGATTAATCTTGCGGATATTGAGAATCTCATCCACAATCACATTCCCTGTTTCCAATTCGTATGCACCCTCAACCTCTTCTTTGGTCATATCGCGAGTGCAAGGAATGGCCTGATAAAAATAATCAGCATGGGTCGTTCCAATATTTGGAATATCCTTACCAGCCTGAGCAAAAGCAGTGGCGTATGTGGAGTGGGTGTGAACCACGCCCTGAATGTTAGGAAATGCTTTGTACAATACCAAATGGGTTGGAGTGTCTGAAGATGGATTCAAATCACCTTCAACGACTTTGCCCGTCTCAAGGTCCACAACGACCATGTCACTGGCTTTCATCTCATCATAGCTTACACCGCTTGGCTTGATGACAACCAAGCCCTTTTCACGGTCAATACCACTCACATTGCCCCATGTGAAAATCACCAACCCTTGTTTCACCAGATCAAGGTTAGCTTTAAATACTTTTTGTTTTAATTCTTCTAACATATATATAATGTGTGTTAATCTGAATATACGTTAACCATTTATTTACAAACCGGAAAATTGATAAAGTGCTGCTCCACGTTTGGAGGTCAATTTGTCGATTTTATCAGTCTTGACCAATATGTTCCGCTCAAGGATGGCACGGCGGAAGTTTCTTTTGTCAATTGGATGTCCCAACACAGATTCATACAGCACCTGCAACTGAGTGAGTGTGAAGTATTCAGGTAACAAATTGGAACCTATTGGATCTACATAGATATGTCGGCGCATCTTTTCCAATGACTGTGAAACCATCTCATCATGGTCAAAACACAGATGTGGGAGATTGTCAACATCCACCCATTCTGCCTGTTTGATGATGTTTTCCTTTCTGTATTTCTCAACATTCACAAGAGCATAATATGCAATTGAAACAACTCGATCGCCCGGATCACGATCCACATCACCAAATGCCCCAAGCTGACGCATGTAAATGTTTGTGATACCAGTGAATTCAGTCAACACACGTCGGGCTGCGTCATCGATGCTCTCGTTGTTCTCCACAAACCCACCAATCAATGAGGCTTCACCTTTACCCGGATTGTAGGGACGTTTGTGAATAAGGAGCTTGAGAGCCCCATCGCTGAATCCAAATATCGCACAGTCCACAGCCACAGTGAATTTGGGGTGGTCTGAGTAATACTGGGAAGTTGCGTTTGTTGATAATACTTTATTCATTGTCTTTCAGCTGAAAACAGGAATCTGAGAGTTAAATCTCAGATTCCTGGGTTTATAGTTTTAGAAGAAATACCAATAGAAGGCAGCGCAGCATGCCACAACACCGAGAGTGCCGATAACATCCCAAATACCCCAACTTTTGGCAATCTGCTTTCTGTATTCAGGAGTAAAGGTGATGGCGTCAACCTGAGCCTTGGATGGAGCAGGAGTAACCATGGAAACCACAATCATCATCACAACGATGAAGACAAGCAGCCAGCACTCGAAAATGAGCCAGTTAGTCTGCCAGAACCATGAGGTATTCTCCCAGAACCAACCGGTCATGTCTGCTTTTCCTGAATCGGTAATCACATTGGTGATCAGGCGGAGCATACCAATGACGAAACCACCGATAAGTCCCCATTCACCAGCCTTTGGAGTGATTTTCTTTGAGAGGATTCCAAGGGTGAATACTGCAACCATGGCAGGAGCAAGCAGCGACTGGATTCCTTGCAGATAGCTGTAGAGAGTATCCATACTCATCATAACAGGCATCCAAGCAAGTCCGAGAAGCACAACTACCACTGTTGCTATACGTCCAACGAGCACATAGTGTTCCTCGCTCTTACCCTGCTTCATCGGCTTGTAGAAGTCTTCTGTGAAGAGTGTTGCACAAGAGTTGAAGAATGCTGCGAGAGAAGCTACAAGTGCACATACGAAACCAATTGTCACAATTCCCTTCACACCTACAGGAAGAATCTGCTTCACCATGTTGGCGAATGCTGCGTCGGTGTTGTCAAGGTTGAACTGTCCATTGCCAGCAAGTGCTGCAGCAATCATACCAGGAATCAAGAACATGAACACAGGGAGCAGTTTGAAGTAACCAGCTGCGATGGTACCACGACGTGCACGTTTCATCACTACTGAATTGTCTTCACCTTTAGTCTGGCCAAGAACACGCTGAACGATATGCTGGTCAGTACACCAATACCAGAAACCAATGATGGAAGCACCTATGAATACCACAAAGCCTGGATACTCGGCATACATTGGGTCGCTTTCTTCCCAATGGAACATGTGAGTCGTTCCATGACCATCATGAAGTTTACCACAATAATCCATCATGGCAGCCCAGCCGTCAGAAATACTACCTCCACCGAGGGCAGCCAAACCAAGGAACAACACAAGGAATGAACCGATAATGAGGATTGGTGTCTGGATGGCGGAAAGGGTCATCACACCTTTCATACCACCAAACACAGTGAATACAGCTGTCACGGCAATCAGTCCGATGGCACCCCACCAGAACGGAAGTCCAAGAAGGTATTCGAAGAAAATACCACCGGTGAATGCAGTCACACTCACCTTAGTAAGCACGTAAGCTATCAAAGTAATGATGGAAAGCCATGAACCGGTTTTCTTAGTATAACGGAATTTCAAGAAATCTGGCATGGTGATGATTTTGCCCATTTTGTTGTTGAGCAACTGATAAAATGGAACGAAAAGCCATCCCAAAATCAGAATCATCCAACCCTGCATCTCCCAGTGGGCCATACCCACACCGTCTTTGGCTCCTGTTCCAGCAAGACCTACAAGGTGCTCGGAACCAATGTTGGCTGCAAAAATCGCCGCACCAATAATATACCAAGGTTCACCTTTTCCGAAAAGATAATCCTCACTGCTGGCTCCAGCCATTTTCTTTTTGTCTTTCTGAATCGCGCGGTAAACAGCCCATACGACTCCCATGATTCCAACTCCGAGGACTGTCCAGTCAAGCCACTCAAAATTTGTTGATGTCCAATTCATTTTTAGAATAAATGTTAGTGTTTATAATTAGTTAATTTATTTCTGTACAGAGAAAGCGAATTTGCAATAGCTCTCATAAGTCTCACCTGGATTCAACCAGCAGTTGGAGTCTTCCCATCCTTCCATCTGGTATTTGTTTGGAGAGTCTGGGTACTTTTGTGTCTCAAGGCACACTGCACATTGCTTATTGTAAACGATACCTTTCTTGCCTGTGCAGGAACCATCTTGGAAATTGCCAGTGTAAACCTGAATACCAGGCTCATTTGTATAGACTTGAAGCACAATGCCGGAACGCGGGTCGTAAAGCTTAACGGCTGCCTTGCTCTTGTCACCCTTTGTGTTCAGACACCAGTTATGGTCAAAACCGCCACCGGCAGCCTTAATCTCCGGATCTTTATCTCCAAAATTCGCACCCAATTTGCATTCTTTGCGAAGATCAAATGCTGTTCCCTCTACTGATTTCACCTCACCGGTGGTCATGTATGTGGTGTCTGTAGGTGTGTAATAGTCGGCATCAACTGTGATCAACTCATCCGCAATGGTATTGTTAGGGTCTCCACTGAGGTTGAAGTAAGAGTGGTTGGTCATGTTGATGACGGTCTTCTTGTCTGTAGTGGCCTTGTAGCTTATTTCTAAAGCATTGTCTTCTGTAAGCTTATAAGTCACAGTCGCTTTAAGATTGCCAGGGAAATTGTTGTCGCCATCTGGAGAGTCCATGGTGAGTTCCAGAGTCTGGTCATCAATCTGCTTTGCATCATATACTTGATACTGCCATCCATCAGGACCGCCATGCAGGCAATGGCCGAAGTTGTTCTGTGGGAGTTGAATCTCTTCGCCATCTACATTGATTTTGCCTTGATTAATACGGTTGGCATAACGCCCAATAGCTGAACCATAGTCAGTCTGATGGTTCTGTGGGAAATACTTTTCTGCCGTATCAAAACCTAATACCACATCCTGGAAATTTCCATCTTTGTCTGGTACCATGATAGACACAATGCGACCACCGAAGTTCGTGATGTCAACTTCCATGCCATTTTTGTTCGTCAGCGTGTAGAGCGACACTTCCTTCTCACCCTTTAAATCATTTTTGTAAACAGTTTTGAAATCCATGGCATTCAAGCCAGATTTCAATTCTCCGCTGGCTTTATTATCGCCACCGCATGAACTAAGCATAGCGCCAGCTATGACAGTTCCAAGAAACAAGTTGTTAAAAGCTTTCATAATAATACAAAATATTTTGTTAAAGTGTTTTCAAGTATTGAGGTTTTGTTGTTATTTTCACCTCAAAAAATATAATAAATTATCAATCAGGTGTAGTTTTAACGTTTATTTGAAAATTTTCTCAAAGTTAGTTTTTTAAAATAAATAATCATAATATATAAATATGTTGTAAAACATAAAAGTGTATTTTTAACACCCATTTCTCCAAAAAATAAAAAAAGTGTGGCTTTTGCTTGAAAAGTCACACTTTTATTTAATAAATATTATTAGCAAAGCTTACGTGAACCATCACCAATTACAACATCTATGACAATTGGAGTTTTTCCATATTTTTCTTTGAATTTTGCCTTAGCAGTCTCAACGAAGTTTGGATAGAGTTCATCAGCAACAAGGTTGATGGTGCATCCACCGAAACCACCGCCCATGATTCGAGAACCTGTAACGCCACAGTCACGTGCAACTTCATTCAAGAAATCAAGTTCCTCGCAGCTCACTTCATAATCCTTGCTCAAGCCTTCATGAGTCTGGTACATCATTTCACCAACCTTCTCGTAGTCGCCTGCCTCAAGAGCATCGCAGACAGCAAGGACACGGTCCTTCTCACCGAGAACATATTTGGCACGTTTGGTGTCAGTTTCACCAACCTCGTCTTTCACTTCCTCAAGATCCTCCCATGTACAGTCACGAAGTGTCTCAATCTGACGTTCTGGATGCTTGGCGGCTATGTGCTTAACAACGTTTTCGCAAGAGTTGCGACGGTCATTGTATGGAGAACCCACAAGCTCGTGTTTCACGCAAGAATTGATAAGCACCAATTTATAGCCTTGAGGATTCCAAGGGAAATACTCAAATTCACCGCTACGGCAGTCAAGACGCATCAGGTTGCCCTTCTTGCCATGAATAGAAGCAAACTGGTCCATAATTCCACAATTCACACCAATATACTTGTGTTCAGTGGCCTGACCAACTTTGGCGAGAGTCATTTTGTCAATCTTATTGTCACCAAAAAGATCGTTGATGGCAAATGCATAACAGCTTTCAAGAGCAGCAGAAGATGACATTCCTGCGCCATTAGGCACGTCACCTGCAAATGCTGTGTCAAAACCTTCAACAGGCACTCCAAGAGCCATCATCTCGCGAACAACTCCAAAGATATAGCGGAAATGACTGGCATTAGGACCTTTTTCATCGTCTATTGAGAATTCATCATAATCTTTCAAGTCGATGGAGTAGGCACGGATAGTGCGGGTTCCGTTTGGACGGATTTCCGCAATCATACCTTGTGTAACTGCTCCCGGGAACACGAAACCACCATTGTAGTCGGTGTGCTCACCAATCAGGTTGATACGACCTGGTGAAGCATAAATAGAACCGTGTTCCCCACCAAGATGTTTGATAAAACGAGTTTTTACATCATCAATTGTTAATTTCATAATAATTTGATTTTTATTGGGTTAGAAAATTATATTCAATAGTAGATATATCATTCTGCTGGTGCAACTAATTTCTTCAGGCCAATCTTGCTTCCCCAGTTACAGAACCAAAGGAGATAAGCGTAGAATACGAACATGATGCACATAGCGATGATAACGCCTGCAAAGTCAACGAAAGCACCCATAACTGGCATAAGTAATGCTGCACCAATCACACCAGTGTTAATCACGCCTGAAGCGGCTTTAGTGTGACGACCGAGTTTTTGGAGTCCGAGGTTGAAAATCAAAGGCCACATCACTGAATGGAACAAACCAGCTGCAAGCATCAGCCAAATACCAATCATTGATGTTGAGAATGCGAGGGAAGCAGCGATGCAAGCTGCACCCAAAATCAGACATGCACTGAGCAGTTTGCGAGGCTCAAATTTTGCCAAAATTCCAGCTCCAACGAAACGTCCGACCATCATTCCACCCCAATAGAAGGCGAGGTAGCTGGTCACAACATTCGACACATCTGTTCCTGCGTATTCAGGAAGAAGTTCGAATCGATATTTCAGCATGGAAGGAACACCAATCTCAACACCCATGTACATAAATATACCTAAAGCACCAAGCCAAACATGTGGATATGCGAAAACACTTTTCTTCTCAATCAGTTTTTCACCGGCAGCCTCATTCTGCTCACCTTCATTGATTTTTGGAAGTTTGATGAAAATCAAGATCAGGCAAATAATGATTGTGAAAATACCTAAGCCGAGATATGGACCAGGAACATATTCTGGTGCTGGGGTCTTACCTGCGATAATTACAGAAGTAATAAAAATAGGGGCAACCGTAGTGGCTACAGAATTCAGTGCCTGAGATAAAGTCATTCGGAATGCGCCTTTCTCAGGAGAACCGAGTACCATTACGTATGGATTTGCCACATTCTGCAACATCACGATACCCATGGCAACAATACACATTGTTCCAAGGAACACACCATAAACATTGGCTCCAGAAGAAATGGCGGAACTTATGCCAAAAGAGTTGATTACAAATCCGATACCCACAACTGCAAGTCCCAACAACAAAGTTGCTTTATATCCGATTTTACTCATCAACAAAGAAAATGGGATAGCAAGGAGATATGCACCATAAAATGCTGTATTCACATACTGACCATCTTGAGCCGTAAGATTGAATGCTTTTGAACAGAAAGGAATCATGGAGTTATTCATCGTCGTCACAAATCCAATCAGGAAGCAGACAATGAACATCACAATAAGGGCGAACGTATAGTTCGGAGTTTGTTTTTGTTGTGCCATTTTTGTTTTTAATATTTAGTAGTTAATGTTTCTTAATCTGTTATACCGAATTTATACACGGTCTTCTGTGTGTAAACTTCGCCCGGATTCAAAACTACTGAAGGGAAATAAGGGCGATTCGGGCTGTCAGGGAAATGCTGGGCCTCAAAACAGATGGCAGAGCGACGAGGGAAAGTCGCACCATGCTGTCCTGGATAACCTGTGGCCCAGTTGTCTGTATATACCTGAACACCTGGCTCTGTGGTGTAAACCTCCATCGTTCGGCCAGATTTCGGTTCTGTTATTTTTGCAGCAAAAGAGAGTTCTCCTGGTTCCTTTTTATTCAGCACAAAACAATGGTCATAGCCGGCACCATTCTTGGTCTGAACGTCGTCAGCATCAATATCTTTGCCAACTGGTTTAGGCTTGCGAAAATCAAATGGAGTACCATCCACGGGATCTATCGAACCAAGTGGAATTGAGGTGTCATCAATTGGGACATAATAGTCTGCATTGATTTCACAAATCAAATCTTCAATGGTTGGGGTTGGGTTAGCAATACCTGCAATCGAGAAATAACCGTGATGGGTCATGTTCACGATGGTTTTCTTATCTGTGGTTCCCTTATAGTCAATGACCAGCTCGCAGTCATCTGTCCATGTATAAACCACCTCTATAGCGAACTGACCAGGAAAACCTTCTTCCATGTCAGCTGCAACATAATTGAGTTGCAACTTATTTTCACCAAGCGGTTTAGCATCCCATACTCTTTTATGGAACCCTGTAGGACCTCCATGAAGGGCATTCGGACCATTGTTGATGGCCAAATTGTATTCTTTGCCGTCAAGGGTGAATTTTCCTTTGCAGATTCGATTGCCATAACGACCTATGAGCGTAGACAAATATGGTTCCGGACTGGTGATGACCTCGTCGATGTTGTCGTGACCTTGAATCACATTGGCAACATTGCCATCTTTGTCGGGAACCATTATAGCCACAAGTGCTCCACCATAATTGGTTATAGCCACTTCAAAGCCTTTGGCATTCTTTAAGATAAAGAGATCTGTTTTCTTTCCGTCAATCTCCTTCTGAAAATCTGCGGCTTTCATGCCGCATAAATTTTGGATTGTGCTCATATGATTTAGTAGTTTTAGAGTGTTTCCATGAATAAAAGTCTTATACTCCAAATAAAGCGAGCTGATATCATGATAAGTATATGATGGAAAAAACCTATCGGCAACTTTTCATCTGTCAACTGTCGCTAATTATTTGCAAATAAAACAATTTTTTTTAAAACAAACTAATATCTGAGCAATAATTTTTGTTTTTTTTTATTTTTAATGATAAAATGATGCTTTTTGAGGGAAAGAAATGTAAATAACATTTTTCATGATGTCTGCTGCCTTCTTTGAAACAACTGATTCTTATTATCAGTGAGACTGCATATATCTTAAGAAATCAGCCACCACAAAAGTGCTTCCACCCACAAAAATAAAGTCATCTGCAGAAGAATCAGACCGGGCACTTTCAAAGGCATCACTGACAGTTGGATAGGAGTGTCCTTTCAGTCCATGGGCATTGGCTTTTTTCTTGAATTCATTATGAGGCAAAGCCCTGGCCACTGAAGCTTGGCAAAAATAATATACGGCATCAGTCGGTAGAAGTGACAACACACCATCGATATCCTTATCGTTCACCATTCCAATCACAATCCTCAAGTGGTTGCATTTCTGCATTTTCAACTGACGGCTTAGATATTTGAAGCCACCAATATTGTGCCCTGTGTCGCAACAGATTTGAGGTTTTTGTCCTATGGTTTGCCATCTGCCCATCAGTCCTGTGTTTTCTTTAACCTTCAAGAATCCATTCTTGACAGCGTTTTCCGTAATCTTAGGAAAGTGCTCTTGAACAATAGGCAGTGCATTCAGAAGCGTGTTGACATTCTTTTTTTGATAAAGTCCGCCAAGCGCACATTCTATTTTGGGGTAGAGTAGGGTGTTGAATAGTATATTGCCATTATGAAGGATTTGAGAACGAAATATCAATTTATGGTCCTGTGCAAACACGTATGGTGCTCCCGTTTCTTCTGCTTTTGATTGAAACACGGCCTTTGTGGTCTTGGTGTGCTCACCGACAACCACAGGTATCCCAGATTTGATGATTCCCGCTTTTTCTGATGCTATTTTCGCCAATGTATTTCCCAAAAGTGCAACATGATCATAACTGATATTAGTAATGATGCAAAGTTCAGGATTGATGATGTTCGTGCAATCAAGACGCCCGCCTAGACCCACTTCCACAACAGCCACATCAACCCTTTGCTCTTGAAAAAACTTAAACGCAAGAGCGGTTGTCAATTCAAAAAATGATGGATGGAGGTGCTCAAAAAAAGAACGCTCTTTCTCAACAAAATCAACGACATACCTTTCGCTGACCATCTCGCCATTTACCCGGATTCTTTCTCTGAAATCAAGCAAGTGGGGGGATGTGTAAAGTCCAACCTTATAGCCGGCTTCTTGAAGTATGGATGCCAAAATGTGAGAGCAGGAACCCTTGCCATTGGTTCCTGCTATATGTATGGTCTTGAAATACTGATGGGGATGTCCGAAATGCTCATCAAGAAGATGAGTGTTTTCCAATCCCTCTTTATATGCTCCTTGTCCTACATTTTGGAACAATGGTGCACACTGATAAAGGTATTCGACAGTTTGTTGATAGGTCATGGGCTATTCAAAATATGAGCGAAGTTTCTTATTTATCTTTTCGCGGCTGGATGCTGAAGGTTCAAAGGACGCATCGTTTTTATTTTGTTTCAACTGTTCTTTGATTGGAGTGGACAACTCTTCTGGAATGTAAACGCTGATATTGATGATTTCATCACCTTTCCCACGATGATATCCCTGAGGTTCAGGTATTCCTTTTCCTTTCAGGCGAAGGGTTGTACCCGGTTGTGTGCCTGGAGCTATATTAATTTTGACACGACCGTCAATCGTAGGTACCTCTATCGGACCACCAAGAACAGCCTGTGGCAAAGTCAGCAGCAGATTGTAAATGATGTTTGTTCCTTGGCGGATAAAACGTTCGTCTGGTATTTCCTTAATTACAATATGCAAATCTCCAGGAACGCCATTATGACGTCCCGCACCGCCTTTACCATCCATCTGGAGCATCATGCCGTCTTCAAGGCCTGCAGGAAAGTTAATCTCAACGATATTCTCACCAGGAATGATTCCCTCGCCTTGGCAATGTGGGCATTTGTTTTTAATCACCTTTCCTTCGCCATGGCAATGGGAGCAAGTGGTCTGCGATTGCATCACACCAAGAATCGTACGCTGCTGGCGTATCTCAACACCACTTCCATTACAGTTTGGACAAGTCTCTTCTTGGCCATCAGAGCTACCGCTCCCGTGGCAATAAGGACAAGTCACATCAGTTTTAACCTTAAACTTTTTTGAGGTACCACTTACTATCTCCTTCAGTGTGAGCTCCACGCGCAACCTTTGGTCACGTCCCTTAAAGACTGGCTTGCTACGGCGTCTGCTTCCACCGTATGCAGAACTGAAACCACCGCCAAAGCCGCCGAATCCAAAGCCCTCAAATATATCGCCAAATTGAGAAAAGATATCATCCATACTCATTCCGGCACCACTGAAACCTCCAGCACCGTTCATTCCATCAAAGCCGAATTGGTCGTATTGCTTACGCTTTTCTGTGTCACGCAGCACATTATAGGCCTCAGCAACCTCCTTGAATTTTTCCTCAGCTTCCTTGTCGCCCGGATTTTTATCCGGATGATATTTTAAGGCAAGTTTCCTGAAAGCTTTCTTTATTTCATCTGCACTGGCTGTCTTTTCGACTCCCAGCACTTCATAATAGTCACGTTTTGCCATGGGTTTTATTTTTATTCTGCTACTGCCACTTTTGCATGGCGTAAAACTTTGTCATTCAACAGATATCCGGTTTGAACTGAATCAATCACCTTACCTCTCAATTCATCTGGCTGTCCAGGAACCATTGCTATGGCCTCATGAAAGTCCACATTAAATTGTTCACCGACTGTGTCCATTTTTTTGAGACCATTCTTCTCCAAGATGGTTTTGAGTTTCTCAAATATCAGGCTGACGCCCTCCTGAAAAGACTTCGAATCTTCAATCGTCGTCATACTTTCCTCTGCTCTTTCGATATCATCTAAAACGGGGAGAATTGAGCTGATTACTTTCTCACCACCATTCAGAATCAGTTCACTCTTTTCTTTCAGCACACGTTTACGATAATTGTCGAACTCTGCCATTAATCTGAGGTACTTGTCTTTGTACTCATCTAATTCAGAACGTAATTTTTCGCTTTCTTCTTCACATACCTCCGGATTATCATCTTCTTTAACATCTTCACTTGATTCTGAATCTGAAGGAGAATCCGACTCCTGACCACCTTGAATGTCAGGGTTTTCAGTTTCTTTTTGAGTGTTTTTAACGTCAGTATCTTGATTGTCATCAGATATAGACTCTTGATTTTTTATAGTTTCTTCTGTATTCATTTTAAATGTTTTTTTACTAAAAATATGCAAAAATTATGCCAGCTTTCAAGATGAAAACTGGCAATGACATGATGTCGTTTTTCATGACATATCATGACATGTCTGCAAGCGTGTACGATTTTGGCAATGTCCGGCAATTATATGTGCAAGCCATGGCTTCACCATAAGCGCCAGCACTGCGAATAGCCAAAATATCACCTCGTGAAGTGATTGGCATCTCGTAATTTTTCACAAATATATCACTTGATTCGCAGATTGGACCTACAACATCGTACACATCTGTGTCCGCCACACCTATAGGTTGGTCAGAGAGTCTTACGTTTTGCATCACTGACAGATTCTCAATTTTATGATAGGCATCATAAAGAGCTGGTCGGATAAGATCTGTCATTCCAGCGTCAACCATGACAAACTGCTTCACTGAACCTTTCTTCACATATAAAGCCTTTGTTATCAGTGTGCCACATTGGCCGACAATAGATCGTCCCAGTTCAAAATGCACTTCCTGACCGTCACGGACTTTCAAATTGTCAGCAAAAGTGGAAAAGTAGGCATGGAAATCGGGAATTGGGTTAGTGTTTGGATTGACATAATCAATACCAAGACCGCCACCCACGTTAATAATTTCCAAATGATAACCAGCACTCTCAATTTTGTCTTGCAATTCATTGATTTCATTGCAGAGAGATTTGAAATCACCCATCTCCAATATCTGGCTACCTATATGAAAATGAAGACCTCGGAATGTCACATGTTTCAATCCCATAGTTTTGGCAATCAAATCTACGGTTTCGATTTTTGAAAGACCGAATTTGTTTTCTGCTCTGCCTGTGGTAATGTTGGCATGGGTGTGAGCGTCGATGTCTGGATTGATTCTCAGGCAGACGTTGGCTTTCACACCAAGCTGTTCTGCTATTTCATCAATCACGGTCAACTCCTCCATACTTTCAACATTAAAACTGAAGATGTTGTTTTTAAGACCAAGCTTAATTTCCTCATCACTCTTGGCAACTCCTGCAAAAACTATTTGAGAACCGTTAAAACCTGCTGAAAGACAACGCTCAATCTCGCCGCCACTTACACAATCAATGCCAAATCCATATTTTCTCACTACATTCAGGATGAGAGGATTTGCATTTGCCTTAATGGCATAATGCACATGAAAGTTGGCATGTTTACCCGCTTCCAACTGTATGCATTGAAGCGTTTTCTCTAATAATTCCAAATCATACAAATAGTATGGCGTCCTCTTCTCTGATAATTTGCTGACTTCCATTATATAGCTGGTTATGAATTAAATAATTTGTCCGATAATGCCTGCAGAGCCCTTTTTTTGTCTTCGGCTGCCACCAAAAATGAGATGTTATGGCTGCTTCCACCATAAGAAATCATTCGTACTGGAATATTTCTCATGGCTTCTGTTGCATCCGACTCAAAGCCTACATTGTGCCAGTTCAAGTCACCTACAACGCAAATGATACACATATTGTCATTGATTTTAACAGTTCCAAACTTCTTAAGTTCGTTAACAATCATTTTAAGATGAGTGGTATTGTCAATAGTGAGCGATACACCAACTTCTGACGTACACACCATGTCAATGCTGGTTTTGTATGTCTCAAATATCTCGAACACCTTACGTAAGAAGCCGTGAGCAAGGAGCATGCGACTTGAAATGATATTAATGGCTGTGATATTGTCCTTTGCTGCCACTGCTTTAATCTTGTTGTATTCCGTCTCATTGCTGATAACCGTACCAGGTGCTTTAGGATCCATGGTGTTAAGCAGTTTGACAGGAATGCCTGCAAACTTTGCGGGTTGAACACAAGTAGGGTGGAGGATTTTAGCTCCAAAATAAGCCAACTCAGCCGCTTCTTCAAAATGAAGATGACTCACAGGAGAGGTTTTGTCAACAAACCGAGGGTCATTATTATGCATTCCGTCAATGTCGGTCCATATTTGAATCTCGGTGGCGCCGATTGCGGCACCAATCAACGATGCTGTATAATCAGATCCGCCACGCTGCAGATTATCCATTTCTCCGTATGCATTCCTGCAAATGAAACCTTGAGTGATATAGATATCAGCATCAGGATTAGTTGCTATTTGATCTTTCAGTTTCTCACGGATATATTCCAAATCCGGCTCACCATTCTTATCCGTACGCATGAACTCAAGTGCGGGAAGCAGGCAGGCATTATAACCTTGCTCCAATAAATAATTGGTCACCATATTGGTGGACATAATCTCGCCTTGGCCTACAATCATCTTCTCCTCATACATTGTGAAGATGCCTTTTGTAAATGTGCGCAAAAAGTCAAAGATTTCTTTCAGCTTATCCCAAGTAATCTGCTTGTATTCATCGGTTGAATACAGGTCGTCAACATGAGAGCGGTATTTTGATTCCAATGCATTGATGGTCTCAAAAGCACCTTCTGGATTCTTTTTATATAAATAGTCTGATATCTCAACCAACGAGTTGGTTGTGCCAGACATGGCCGATAAGACAACAATCTTCTTTTCTCCGTCGTTAATTAGATTTACGACATCCTTCATTCGCTGGGTGGTACCTACGGAAGTTCCACCAAATTTCATTACTTTCATAACAGCAATTATAAGTGTGGATTATTAATTCTTTTTTTCTGATTTTGACGTCTCCTTTGTGTTGATTTCAAGTGCATCCTCTGCCACAGCCTCTTTTATGCGTTTCTGTTTATCAAGTTCACTATCAATTTCTTCGGCCTTCTTGATATTCTCAAACGCATCGCTGATTTCCTCCTTACGCGTGATTTCTATGAATTTATGGTCAAGACATTGAAAAACTCTACCTGGATATAGATCCAGTAATTTCACATTGTGAGTGACCATCACGACAGTTGAACCATTTTTACAGATGCGGTGCAGCAACTCGCATATTTTATTACCCGTCTCAACATCAAGGTTGCCCGTAGGCTCATCGGCCAAGATGATGTCTGGATTATTCAATATAGCTCTGGCAATAGCTATTCGCTGCTGTTCACCACCCGACAATTCATTAGGATATTTATAACCTTTTGTACTCATTCCGACCATATCCAGGACATGCTCGATCCGAGATCGAATCTCATGTTTGTTCTTCCAACCGGTTGCTTGAAGAACAAAGCGCAAGTTTGCCTCAACTGTGCGGTCAGTAAGCAACTGAAAGTCCTGAAATATGATGCCCAAACGTTTTCTTAACTTGGGAAGACGTTTGCGGCGCATTTTTTTAAGATTGAAATCCAACACCTGGGCGTCGCCTTCCTTTAATGGAAGTTCACCATACATTGTTTTTAAGAGGGAACTTTTGCCAGATCCCACTTTGCCTATGATATATACAAATTCACCTTTGTCTACATTCAGATTGACATCATGAAGCACTTCCAGTGTTTCCTGATACACATTAACAGATTTATATTCTATCAACATAATTGTGTGGTTTTCAATTTAAGAATGAGTTTATTAATGTTTTTGCCAGTTCGGATCATGACGAACCTGAAGTTCACGGGCCAAATCTTCTATACTCAAACCTTTCGAGGTGAGGAGCACAATAAGATGATATAACATATCGGAAGCTTCATAGATAAGCCTCTCATTATTGCCGGCCACAGCTTCAATTACAGCCTCAAGGGCTTCTTCACCCACTTTTTGTGCCATTCTGTGACAGCCATCTTTAAATAGGCTGGTTGTGTAAGAACCCTCAGGCATTTCTTCATGGCGTTTCTCAATGAATTTCTGGAGCTCTGTCAGAAACATGATTGGGTTGGAATTGGTTTCATTCCAACATGTGTCAGCACCAGTGTGGCAAACTGGTCCACAAGGATTCACCTTAATCAATAAGGTATCGTTGTCACAATCATTCTTAATATCTACCACATCGAGAAAATTGCCACTCGTCTCGCCTTTAGTCCACAAAGTCTTGCGTGTGCGACTATAAAAAGTGACCTTGCCTGTACTGAGGGTTTTTTGGTATGCTTCCTCATTCATAAAACCAAGCATCAGAACCTTCAAAGTCCTGGCATCCTGGATTATGGCAGGAACCAATCCGTCCATTTTCTTAAAATCAATGTTTGTCATAATGCATTATCTCATTGAATTATAAAGTTCTTCTAACATTTATGCCTTCACCCCATAAATAGTCTTTCAATTCGGGGATGGGTATCTCACCAAAATGAAATACGGACGCAGCAAGGGCGGCGTCACTATGGCCAATCAGGAATGTATCTCTAAAATGCTCTTTTTTCCCTGCACCTCCAGAAGCGATGATGGGAACAGGAAGATTGTCGGATAATTCACGTAAGCAATCGTCAGCATAACCATTTTTCACTCCATCATGGTCCATACTTGTGAACAAAATCTCTCCTGCGCCTCTCGACACAGCTTCTTTAGCCCAGTCGAACAAATATCTTCCTGTTGCTATCCTTCCACCATTCAAATAGCATTGCCATTGGTGGTCGGATTCTTCTTTAGCATCTATTGCCACTACGCAGACTTGAGAGCCAAACTTATCCGCTATCTCATTGATAAGTTCAGGGTTCTTCAAAGCAGCTGAATTGACACTGATTTTATCAGCGCCTGCATTGAGCAACCGATCAACATCTGTCAATTCGTGGATTCCGCCACCCACTGTGAAAGGAATGTTTATCTCTTTGGCTATACGTTCCACAAGTTTGGTAAAGGTCTTACGCCCCTCATGACTTGCTGTTATGTCAAGAAAGACCAATTCGTCAGCACCTTGGTCGCTGTACATCTTGCCCAACTCAATCGGGTCGCCAGCGATTCTGAGGTTGACGAAATTTGTTCCTTTAACCGTCATTCCGTCATTGATATCCAAACATGGAATTATGCGCTTCGCCAACATATATTATTATTGTTTATATTATCCTAAGAATTCTTTCAGTTGTTCTATACGGATGAGACCTTCATAAAAAGCCTTGCCAAACACAACTGCAGGTACACCCATCTCGTTTAACTTACGGATGTCATCAACACCTCCAACCCCTCCACTGGCAATCAGATGAAGCTCAGGAAAACGTTTAAGGATGTTTTCATATAGGGTCAATGAAGGACCTTGAAGCATTCCGTCTCTTGATATGTCGGTGCAGAGCACATTGACTACTCCCTCACTCGTGTAACGTTCCAAAAAGGGATAAAGCGTATCTTCACCTTCTTCTTTCCAACCGTTTATGCTGATCTTTTCATCCTTCACGTCTGCACCAATTATAAAACGTTCAGCACCATAATCTTTCAACCATCCTTTCACCAAATCAGGGTTCTTTACTGCCAATGAGCCTATGGTCAGCATGGAGGCACCCGCATTGAAAGACAAAGTCAGGTCATTCTCCGATTTAATGCCTCCACCAAAGTCTATGACCAAGTTCGTGTGGGAAGCAATCAGTTCCAACACACGAAGATTAACCACATGAGATGACTTCGCGCCATCAAGGTCAACAACATGAAGGCGACGTACACCATAGCCTTCAAATAATTTTGCCACCTCCAACGGATTGTCAGAGTATGTTTTCTGCTTGCCGTAATCTCCTTGAGTGAGACGCACGCATTTTCCGTCAATAATATCTATGGCAGGAATTATCTCAATCATTTAAAAGAAAATTTTTCAATATCTGTTCACCAATCTTACCACTTTTCTCTGGATGAAACTGAGTGGCATAATAATTGTCCTTTTTCAGAGCAGAAGAATAGGGAATTATATAATCTGTGGTGGCAATTGTAAAGTCACACTTAGGGACATAATAGCTATGAATGAAATAGGTGTAGTCTCCTTCTTTAATGTCATTAAATAAAGTGGATTGAAGCTGATGTAGGGAATTCCAGCCCATCTGGGGAACTTTTTCTGAGTGGACAGAAGGATTGAAACGCTTAACGTCAACATCAAATATACCCAGACAGTCAGTATCGTTCTCTTCGGAATGGCGGCACATTAGCTGCATGCCAATGCAAATGCCGAGAAAAGGCTGTTGCAGCGACTTGATCACCTTGTCCAATCCTGTGGAACGTAAATACGACATTGTGTTACCAGCTTCGCCCTGACCAGGAAAAACCACATGGCTGGCACGCTGAAGAACGGCAGGATCTGATGTGAGGATGGGCTCTATTCCAAGACGCTTGAAAGCATTCACTACACTGAATATGTTTCCTGCATTATATTTTACAATAGCTACATCCATTTTCAAATATGCATAAAAAGCTTTGCAAAGTTACGAAAAATCCTTAAATAATCGCTAATTTTTATAATAAAATGAAATCAAACCGATTTTATTTTATTAAATTTGCAACGATTTATGCAACATTCATTTCAAAAGGGTTCTTTTATGAGGTTTCTATATTTCATTTTATTTTTTATTTTGTTCCCCTTCTCTTCTCACGCTCAGGATAAACAAGAAGATGCTAAAACAGAAGGGGTAAACCAATTCACGAAAAAGAATAAAAAGGAAATTATTAAAGAAGTAAAGAGCTGTTTCAAATCATCGAACTACAAAAAAGCCAATGAGATCATACTCAATGCTTTCAAAACATTTCCGCACTCATTGAATGATATTGACATGTGTGCGCTTGAAATGAACACACAATATCAATTATATCAAGAAGAAAATAAAAAATTATTTCTCAACAACAAAGGAGATACCACCGCATTTTTCTCACACCTGTATCAATCATATTATTATGGCTTGAGATGTGATTCTTTGTCATCTATCATTGATAAGGACCAGAAAAAAGGCAAATATAGCACTGAAGTGTCAAACAGGCTTTCTTCTTTGAGAAACAATCTGAAAAGTGGAGGATTATATCATCTAAAAAAACAAAACTTCAAAGAAGCATTACCATTTTTTGACATTTACATATCAACTATCGGCAATCCACGAGTTTATAGCAAAACAACTGGATCCGACATGAATGGCGATAGTGTGAAGACCTATAGAATGGCGCTTCATTCCGCCTATGGCTCTCAGCAATTTAAAAAAGCGATGGACTATTTGCCTGTAGCGCTAACCGATACAACTAACCGAGATGTTGTCATGGAAATCGGAGCAAAATCCTCTCTCCAATTAGGCGACTCACTTACTTTTGTGAAGTTGCTGAAAGACGGTTTCAGCCAATACCCGCAAAATGATTATTTTTGTGCAAACCTTATAAAATTCTATCATGACCACAACGACTTTGAGAACACGCTGTCTGTATTGAACAAATGCACGGAGGTCAATAATGCCAATCCAAAATATTGGAAATTGAAAGGAAATGAATATCTCACGATTGATTCACTTGACAAGTCAATCGAGTCTTTCCAACAGGTTTTGAAGTTAGACAGCACAGACGTGGAAATAATTGCGAAGTTGGGTGACATCTACAGATTGAAAGCCAGACGGTTTTATCAATCTGCAAATTTAAAAATTGGATCCCCTAATTTTTACAAAAACAGGAAAATCCTGACAGACTTATACCTCTCTTCCATGAGCTATTATGAGATTGTGAGAAGGCAGCGTCCGGATGAGCCTGCTCTTTGGAAGGAGGGTCTTAGGGAAGCTTACTACAGGCTTAACAAAGGAAAAGAACTGAGAATGTTGGAGAAGCACTGATTAATGTGTCATGACAACTAAAATTGTCGCACAATTTATCAGCGTCAAATACGTTATAGTTATATACCATTTTCAATAATCCTCATGAAACATTTGACATATATTTTCACTCTTTTGATTCTTTTTATTTGCGTGGGATGTGCCAATGAGAGTATAGCTTACAAAAAAGGAGAGCAAGCTTATGCAATTGGCGAGTATTACAATGCAGCATCATATTACAAGTTGTCCTACACAAGATGCTCACCCAAAAAAGAGAAAGCAAAAAGAGCCGTAAGAGCGTTCAAGATGGGAGAATGCTATAAGAAAATCAATATGGTTCAGAAAGCGCTTTCTGCATATCAGAATGCTGTCAGATATGATTGCCCAGACAGCACAGCTTATTTATTTCTCGGACAGCAGTACATGAAAGCCGCCAACTATAAAGCCGCCAATGAAAGTTTCAAACATTTTCTTGAACTGAACCCCAAAAGCGAGTTGGCTTATATTGGCACACTCTCTTGTGAGCTTGCCCCGCAATGGAAAAACGAACAGTCGGAATACACTGTCAAGAAAGCGGCCGTCTTCAATTCAAGAAGAAGTGATTATTCACCAGTTCTTGTCGGTGATGATTTTGACAATCTCATTCTCACGTCAACGAGGAATGAAGTGAAAGGAGATGAGGAAAATGGTGTGACTGGCTCTAACTATGCAGACCTTTTCTTGGCAAAAAAAGATGAAAAAGGTAAGTGGAAACAACCAGAAGTCGTTGAGTCAGAAGTGAATTCCGACTATGATGAAGGAGCATGCTGTGTCTCACCTGATGGAAAAACAATGTATTTCACGAGGTGCACCTCTGACCCAGATTTTCCGAGAAACGCTGAAATCTGGCAATCTGCACGTTCGGATGCAAATTGGGCTAAGCCCTCAAAATGCGAGATTTCTAAAGACACATTGTCTTCTTACGCACATCCCGCTGTTTCACCTGATGGTCAATGGCTTTATTTTGTAAGCGACATGCCTGGAGGAATTGGCGGTTATGATATTTGGAGAGTGAGGATTATGGATTCCTCAAAATTTGGTGGGGTGGAGAACCTGGGAAGGCCTATCAACACACCAGGCGATGAAATGTTTCCAACATTCCGCTTCAATGGTGAACTGTATTTTTCGTCCGATGGACACCCCGGCATGGGAGGACTTGACATCTTCTGTGCAGAATTCGACTCCATAAATGGATGGAAAGTCAACAATCTGAAATACCCGGTCAATTCATCTGCTGATGATTTTGGAATGACGTTTGAAGGCACTCACAACCGTGGTTTTTTTGCTTCAAGCCGCAATGACGTGAAAGGATGGGATCACATCTACAGTTTTGAGAAGCCTGAAATTGTTCAAAGCGTGAAAGGATGGGTATATGAGAAAGATGGATATGAATTACCGGAAGGGTTGGTCTATATGGTTGGAAATGATGGAACAAACGAAAAAATCAGTGTGCGAGGCGACGGCTCTTTCGAAAAAGAACTTAAACCTGGAGTAGATTACGTTTTTTTGGGTACATGCAAAGGATATCTGAACATCCGTCAGCACATCAAGGTTCCCGCCTCTAACGAAAGCCATGAGTATGTATTGCAGTTTCCATTGCCTCCAATGAATATTCCTGTGATTATTGACAATATATTCTATGAATTCAATAAGGCTACGCTGACGGCTGAGTCCACTGAGGCATTGGACCGCTTGGTTGGCATGATGACTGAGAATGCGAACATCACGATTGAGCTTTCTTCTCATTGTGACTATAGAGGCAATGACGAATATAATGAGAAGTTGTCACAACGGAGGGCAGAGTCTGTGGTCAACTACCTCATTGAACATGGAATAGCGGAAGACCGGCTCACGGCTAAAGGTTATGGTGAATCCCGTCCGAAGATTGTGACTAAGAAAATGCATGAGGGATT
>OMUD01000052.1 GCA_900314125.1 uncultured Prevotellaceae bacterium
TAAAATAGAAAAATCATATATTTATGGAAAAGAAATTCAAGAGGACCCTCATCACTTCCGCCCTTCCATACGCAAACGGTCCGGTTCATATCGGCCACCTTGCTGGTGTGTATGTGCCAGCCGACATTTATGCGCGCTATCTGAGACTGAAAGGCGAGGAAGTGCTGTTCGTCGGTGGAAGCGACGAGCACGGAGTGCCGGTGACCATCCGCGCAAAGAAAGAGGGTTGCACCCCTCAGGACGTGGTGGACCGCTACCACAACATCATCAAGAAGTCGTTCGCCGACTTCGGCATCTCCTTCGATGTCTATAGCCGCACCACCTCCGCCACCCACCATCAGTTTGCCGCAGATTTCTTCCGCAAGCTGTACGACGACGGCAAGTTCGTGGAGATGGAGAGCGAGCAATTCTACGACGAACAGGAAGGCCAGTTCCTCACCGACCGCAACATCCGTGGCGAATGCCCTCGCTGCCACAATCTGGACGCTTACGGCGACCAATGCGAGAAGTGCGGTGCCACCCTTTCGCCCGAAGAGCTGATCAACCCTTACAACGCCAACTCCGGCAACCCATTGGTGAAGAAGAAGACCAAGCACTGGTATCTTCCACTCGACCAGTACCAGCCATGGCTGGAGCAATGGATTCTGAACGAGCACAAGGAATGGCGTCCGAACGTGTATGGCCAATGCAAATCGTGGCTGGACACCGGTTTGAAACCCCGCGCCGTGACCCGCGACCTCGACTGGGGCATTCCAGTGCCTGTGGAAGGAGCGGAGGGAAAGGTGCTCTACGTTTGGTTCGACGCTCCAATCGGCTATATTTCCAACACGAAAGAGCTGTGCGAGTCAGCACCAGAGAAATGGGGCACATGGCAGAAATGGTGGCAAGACCCAGAGTCGCGCCTCATCCACTTCATCGGCAAGGACAACATCGTGTTCCACTGCATCGTGTTCCCATCGATGCTGAAGGCCCACGGCGACTACAACCTGCCTGACAATGTGCCTTCGAACGAATTCCTCAACCTTGAGGGCGACAAGATATCCACGAGCCGCAACTATGCGGTTTGGCTGAACGAATACCTGGAAGAGATGCCAGGCAAGCAGGATGTGCTCCGATATGTGCTGACTGCCAATGCGCCAGAAACCAAAGACAACGACTTCACCTGGGGCGACTACCAGGCCCGCAACAACAACGAGCTGGTGGCCGTTTACGGCAACTTCGTGAACCGCGCCCTTCAGCTGACGCAGAAATACTACGGAGGCGTGGTTCCTGAATGCGGCAAGCTGACCGACACCGACCGCGCCACCCTCGACGAGTTCAAGGACGTGAAGCAGAACGTGGAGAAGCTGCTCGACGCCTTCAAGTTCCGCGAGGCACAGAAAGAAGCGATGAACCTGGCCCGCATCGGCAACAAATACATTGCCGACGAAGAGCCGTGGAAGGTGATCAAGACCGACCCTGAGCGTGTGAAGACCATCATCTACATCTCGCTTCAGCTGACAGCGAACCTCGCCATCGCCTTTGAGCCGTTCCTGCCGTTCTCCTCAAAGAAACTGCGCGAGATGATCAACATGCAGGATTTCCGCTGGGAGGACTTAGGCAGCACCGAATTGCTGAAACCGGGCAAGCAGTTGGAAAAACCGTCGCTGCTCTTCGAGAAGATAGAGGACAGCGCCATCCAGTTCCAGCTCGACAAGCTGGAGGCCACCAAAAAGGCCAACGCCGCTGCCGCCGCCAAGGCCGACCCAATCAAGCCTGTCATCAGCTTCGAAGACTTTGAAAAGCTAGACATCCGGGTGGGCACTGTGCTGGAATGCGAGAAAGTGAAGAAAATGAACAAACTGCTGAAGTTCCTCATCGACGACGGTCTGGAACGCCGCACCATCGTGAGTGGCATCGCCAAATACTACGAGCCAGAGCAGCTGGTGGGTAAGCAAGTTTGCTTCATCGCCAACCTCGCCCCGCGCGAATTCAAGAACGGTTTGGTGAGCGAGGGCATGATTCTCTCTGCCGAGGACTTCGACGGCTCACTGGCTGTGACCACGCTGGAGCACAAGGTGAAAGCAGGTTCAAAGGTGTGTTGAGACGGCATCCTGATGACGGACATACATAAAGTAAGTCCCTACAAGCAAATAGATGAAGCCTAAATTCACTTCATTACAAATGAGAAACAGGAAGATTTTTTCTATAGTATTGGCGGCGACTTTGTTCGCCGCCAATGCGTTTGCACAGACCAAAGGGAAAGTGCAAAAGCGGGAGAAATACGAGTTTGAGATGGAAATTCCCACTTACGTGGAAACCCTCAAGCAGGAACTGACCTATCCGCTTTCATGGGAACATTCCGGCATCCGTTCGTTCCGGAAATGGCAAAAGAGAGGGAGAGCGAAGGTGCTGGAGTGCATGCTCACCCCACCCCCTCAAGCCCAGTCGTGGGACATGGAAGTGGTGGACGAAGAACAGCGCGAGGGCTATAAAGCGCTGAAGATCCAGTTCAACGTGAATGCTTACAGCCGGGTGAGCGCCTACCTGCTCGTGCCAGACGGCAAGGGACCGTTTCCGGCCGTGAACCTGCTCCACGACCACGGCGCCCATCTCTTCATTGGAAAAGAGAAGATGATTCGTCCGTTCGGGGAGAACGACGAGGTGACGGCTGATGCCGACGCATGGGCTGCAAATCTTTACGGCGGTCAATACATGGGCGACTTCCTTGCCCGCCATGGGTATGTGTGCTTCTCGATGGATGCTCCGATGTGGGGAGAGCGTGGGAGGAAAGAAGGGGTTGACCGTCAGAAATATGACATCATCGCCGGCAACATGATGATGCTTGGCCGCAACCTCTGTGGCTTCATGCATTGGGACGACCTCCGCTCCACCGATTTTCTTGCCCAGCTCCCGATGGTGGATGCTGACCGTGTGGGATGTGTGGGATGCTCAATGGGCGCTTACCGCAGTTGGATGCTCTCTGCGCTGAGCGACCGCATCAAGACAGGTGCCGCCGTTTGCTGGATGACCACAACCGACGTTCAATTGAGCAAGGCATACGGCAGGAAAGAGAATGGTGGGTTTGCCAATTGTCTGCCTGGACTGCGCCAATACATGGACTACCCACATATCGCATCGCTCGCAGCGCCAAAACCCATGCTTTTCATCAGCGGCATGCAGGACCATCTGTTCCCTGTGAAAGGTGTGGAGGATGCCTTCGCTCAGATGCATCAGGTTTGGGACCGTCTGGGCAACGGAAAGAACCTCCAGACCGAGTTGTGGCATATTCCCCACAGCTGCGGAGTGGATGTCCAGAACAGAATACTTGAATTTCTGAATGAGAACTTATAAGATATTCATAAGATATCTTCCTTAGTCCTCTCTAAAGAAATAACGAACGGGGATATGCCTTTTTCCGGCATATCCCCGCTTCTTTTATGTGCGAATGCGCAATTCAGTAACGCTCAAGCAAAAATGATGGTCAGGCCTGCCATGACGATAGACACCATCGACATAAGCTTGATGAGAATGTTGAGCGACGGTCCACTGGTGTCCTTAAACGGGTCACCCACGGTGTCGCCCACGATGGTGGCTTTATGGCAGTCGGAGCCTTTGCCTCCGAAATTCCCCTCCTCCACCATTTTCTTGGCATTGTCCCAGGCACCGCCTGCGTTCGCCATGAAGATGGCCAAGGTGAAACCGGCAGTGAGTCCGCCAACGAGAAGTCCCATGACACCCGCCACACCGAGCACCATGCCCACCACCACCGGAATGATGATGGCCAGCAGCGAAGGGAAAATCATCTCCCGCTGCGCAGAACGCGTGGAAATTTCCACACACCGCCCGTAGTCAGGGGTGGCTTTGCCCTCGAGAATGCCTTTGATTTCACGGAACTGCCGTCTCACCTCCTCCACCATGGATTGTGCTGCACGTCCCACTGCGCCCATGGTGAGTCCACAGAAGAGGAACGCCGCCATGCCACCGATGAACGCACCCACCAACACCTTGGGATTCATGAGGTTGACCTGGAAGAAATCCATAAACTCTCCCATGTCGGCCGTGGATGGGTTGAACACATTGCCAAGGCTGTCGATGAACGTTTGCCCCTGCTCCACCGCCCGCTGCATGGCGATTTTGATTTCCTCCACATAGGAGGCGAGGAGTGCCAACGCCGTGAGTGCCGCCGACCCGATGGCAAACCCTTTACCTGTGGCAGCTGTGGTGTTTCCGAGTGCATCGAGTGCGTCGGTCCGCTGGCGCACCTCAGGTGGTAGTTCGCTCATCTCCGCATTTCCGCCCGCATTGTCGGCGATTGGTCCATAGGCATCGGTTGCCAACGTGATGCCGAGGGTGGAAAGCATACCCACCGCCGCTATTCCGATTCCATAGAGTCCTTTCGACAGCGATGCCGACGACATGGAGAGGTCGAACCCGTTGGCACAGAGGTAGCTGAGGAGAATGGCGACAGAAATGGTGACCACCGGAATCATGGTGGAGATCATGCCTGTTCCCACACCCTTGATGATGACGGTGGCAGAGCCGGTCTGCGAAGACTCCGCAATTTTCTGTGTAGGCTTGTAGGAATGGGAGGTGTAGTATTCCGTTCCCTGCCCGATGATCACACCAGCCACAAGTCCGGTGACGACGGAGAAGGAGACGCCGGTCCAATTGTCGATTTCCAGGAAATAAAGAATGGCGAAGGTGGCGATGGCGGTGAGAACGGCACTCACATTCGTTCCGATGGAGAGCGAAGTGAGCAGGTTTTTCATCGTAGCCCCCTCCTTGGTCCTGACCAAGAAGATGCCGATGAGCGAGAGGAAAATACCCACAGCGGCGATGATCATCGGTGCGATGACCGCCTTGAGCTGCATGTCGCCATTCATGGCGAATGCGGTGGCGCCAAGCGCTGCGGTGCTGAGGATGCTTCCGCAATAGCTCTCATAGAGGTCGGCACCCATTCCCGCCACGTCGCCCACGTTGTCGCCCACGTTGTCGGCAATAGTGGCTGGGTTACGCGGGTCGTCCTCCGGAATGTCCTGCTCCACTTTTCCCACGAGGTCGGCACCCACATCAGCAGCCTTGGTGTAGATTCCACCTCCCACTCTGGCGAACAGCGCCTGAGCCGACGCACCCATTCCAAAGGTGAGCATGGTGGTGGTGATGGTGATGAGCGCCATGTTGTCGCCCTGATAGAAACAGCTGAGGATGAGGAACCAGATGGCGATGTCGAGCAATCCAAGCCCCACCACCACGAGTCCCATGACCGCACCACTTCTGAACGCCACTTTCAGTCCCTTGTCGAGACCTTGGCGCGCTGCGTTGGCGGTGCGTCCGCTGGCGTAGGTGGCAGTCTTCATGCCGAAGAATCCGGCCAGTCCGGAGAATAGTCCTCCAGTGAGGAATGCAAATGGCACCCATGGGTTCTGCACATGGAGCCCGTATGCCATGAAAGCGAACAAAGCTGCAAGGATGATGAACACGATGCCCACCACCTTGTACTGCTGTCGGAGATATGCCATGGCGCCCCGGCGCACATGCCCTGCAATCTCCCTCATACGCGGTGTTCCCTCGTCCTGCTTCATCATCTGTCGGAAGAAGAACCAAGCCATGGCCAATGCCACGACCGACGCGATGGGAACAATCCAAAAAACTACTGGAATATTCATCATATTAAACTTTTAGGGTTAGATTTGTGTTTTTTCAGTTCGGTGGCAAAATAATGCTTTTTTTTCGAATTATCCAAAAAAAAAGCGATTTTAACACAATTCAACTTTAAATATGTGATTATCTGAATAAAAATCACTAATTTTGCAGGAAATTCTGTATTTAGGAACCGTATGGTTCCATCATTTGGAACATTCAATAACAAACATATAATATGGCACAGGAAGACAACTTCAAGAAAGTGGTATCGCACTGCAAGGAATATGGTTTTGTGTTTCCTTCAAGCGAAATTTACGACGGCTTGGGAGCCGTTTACGATTACGGACAGAACGGCGTTGAACTGAAAAACAACATCAAGCAATACTGGTGGCAGAGCATGGTGTTGATGCATGAGAACATCGTGGGCATCGACTCCGCCATCTTCATGCATCCAACCATCTGGAAAGCCTCCGGACACGTTGATGCCTTCAACGACCCGCTGATTGACAACCGCGACTCCAAGAAGCGCTACCGTGCAGACGTGCTGATAGAAGACCAAATCGCGAAATACGACGAGAAAATCGAGAAGGAAGTGGCAAAAGCCCGCAAGCGTTTCGGCGATGCTTTCGACGAAGCCAAATACATGGAGACCTCTCCACGCGTGGCAGAGACCAAAGCCAAGCGCGACGCCCTCCACGAGCGCTATGCTGCCGCCATGCAGGGACCAGACCTTGAGGAACTGAAACAAATCATCATCGACGAGGAAATCGTATGTCCGATCAGCGGCACCCGCAACTGGACCGACGTGCGTCAGTTCAACCTGATGTTCTCCACCGAGATGGGTGCTTCGGCCGACGGCTCTATGAAGGTTTACCTCCGTCCAGAGACCGCCCAGGGCATCTTCGTGAACTACCTGAACGTTCAGAAGACCGGCCGCATGAAGATTCCGTTCGGCATCGCCCAGATTGGCAAGGCTTTCCGCAATGAGATTGTGGCCCGTCAGTTCATCTTCCGCATGCGTGAGTTTGAGCAGATGGAAATGCAGTTCTTCGTGACTCCAGGCACCGAGCTGGAGTGGTTCAAGAAATGGAAGGAGACCCGTATGCAGTGGCACCAGAACCTGGGCTTCGGCGCAGAGAACTACCGCTTCCACGACCACGACAAGCTGGCTCATTACGCCAATGCCGCCACGGACATCGAGTTCCGCATGCCGTTCGGCTTCAAGGAGGTTGAAGGCATCCACTCCCGCACCAACTTCGACCTCTCCCAGCATGAGAAATACTCAGGTAAGAGCATCAAATACTTCGACCCTCAGACCAACGAGAGCTATGTGCCTTACGTGATTGAGACCTCCATCGGTGTGGACCGTATGTTCCTGAGCATCATGTGCCACAGCCTCTGCGAGGAGAAGCTCGAGAACGGCGAGACCCGCACGGTGCTCCGCCTGCCAGCCGCCCTCGCTCCTGTGAAACTGGCCGTGCTTCCATTGGTGAAGAAAGACGGCATGCCAGAGAAGGCCCGCGAGATCATCGACGGCCTGAAGTTCCACTTCAACTGCCAGTATGAGGAGAAGGACAGCATCGGCAAGCGCTACCGCCGTCAGGACGCCATCGGCACCCCTTACTGTGTGACTGTGGATGGCGACACCCTGAAGGACGACACCGTGACCCTCCGCTTCCGCGACACCATGGAGCAGAAGCGTGTGAAGATCAGCGAGCTGCGCGGCATCATCGAAGACAACGTGACCATCACCAGCCTGCTGAAGAACTTGAAATAACCATAGCTGAACCACAGCAGAAGCCATGCCTGCTTTCGATGTTGCGCATGGCTTCTCTCAACACCCTGAGCGAACATGAGCAAGAACATACTCCTCTACACTTTCTCCGCCCTGCTTTCGTTGGCAGCTTTCAACTCATGCAAGGAATCGGAAGAAGTGGGAGAATACGACAACTGGAAAGCGCGCAACGAGCATTTCATCGACTCCATCTCATCGGTGGCGAAAGCGAATGCTGATGGCAGTTGGATGGTGATTCCCGCCTTCAACTTGTCGGAGGATTTCGGCAATGACCAAGACCCGAAATACTACATCTACGTAAAGCAATTGCAAAAAGGGAGCGGCACAGACCGTCCTTTCTACAACGACTCCATCCGCGTGCATTACTCCGGCCGCATCATTCCGACTTCCGCCCATCCTGCCGGCTTGAACTTTGATAAAAGCTACAGTGGCTCTGAGCTCGACGCCGCCACCGATGTTCCATCCCTGTTCTGCCCAAATCAGAACGTGGTGGGATTTGCCACAGCCGTGATGAACATGGTGGTGGGCGACCGTTGGAAGGTGTATATCCCGGCTTATTTAGGCTACGGCACCCAGGGCAAAGACAAAGTTCCAGCCCACTCCGCCCTCATTTTCGACATTCAGCTGGCCAAGATTTACAAATATCAGGTAGATACCGACACCAGCTGGTGGGTGAAGAAAAGATAGGACATTCATCAGATATAGGCAATAAAAACAGGAGCATCACCATTTTGTGATGCTCCTGTTTTTTTGTTATCTTTTGGGGCAGGTCCCGCAGCCACGACGCAAAATGCGTCGTGGCAGAAGGACTGGGGATTAGACTTTTGTTGTTTCGGACATACATAAAGTAAGTCCACACAAGCGAAAGCCGGTGCCGCACAGGGCGGCACCGGCTATAGTCATTATCGTTGGATGAGTCCCACATGCGGCACTGCCTTGAGGGAGCGCAGTCCGCGAGTGCGGAGGTTTTCAGCAGGTTTAGCCGACTTCTTGATTCGCTTCATCGCGGCAGCCTTGCGGCTGGAAGCGGCATGACGCCTTGCCTTGAGCGCATACTTGCTGAACGGTTTGATCATGGCTTCGCGCTTCAGCTGTGCGTGACGCGCTTTCACGCCGTCGATCAGTCCTTTCTCTTCATCGAAGCCGATTTCGAGATCGCCGCTGTAGGAACCGGTGATTTTCTTTCCAGCCTCAGTGGTGAGGTTGAACTGCAGGTCAACTTTCTTTCCGTCGCTCTTGGCCACGATGGCACCATCAGTGACCATGGCGGCGCGCCCGTAGCCGAAGTATTTGCCATCCTCATCCTCCAGTTCGGTGATTTCGTCGAGGTAAGTTCCTTCCCATGCCTGGTCTTCACCGTTGACCGTGACATGTCCACCCTGGAATTTCCATTCCTCATATTCTCCAAATGGAGTGTAGTTGAATGTGGCATTGAGCTGGTTGAGGTCAGGCCGTTCCTGATAATCCGTGAAGAGGTCAACCGTCAGGACGAATCCCTCTCCTGTGAAGATATCCTTCTTCCTGTCGATAGGTGCCTGGTAGAGTGCGAAGAAATAATTGCCAAGCTGGCTCTTGGTGAACACATAATAATTGCCGAATCCCACGCTCATGTTTCCAAGGTTGACATCCTTGTCGTACACCTCATACACATCGCTGTTGTCGTCACCTTCATCGCCTGAGAAGATAGAAGAATAGTCCTCAAACTCAAGCGCTCCGCTGTAATGTCCCTTGACATTTCCGTCAGCCACCTCATTGTTGTTGGTGTCAATATAGTACATGTCGAGGTCTGCATCCACGTCATACTTGCCCTTTCCCCTGTCGGTGATGGTGAGTGTTCCGTTGTTGACGAAGTTGAAGTACGACTCCTTGGCACCAGTCTCCCAGATTTCAACTGTGGTGTTGGAGAAGAGTCCATCGCTTCCGTTTGCAACAGTGTTGGTGATGGAGCCAATGCCAGTCTTGTCAGTGGAATAAGTTCCCACAGGCACAGTGATGGACTGCTTGTTCTTAGGAAGCTCACCCGTGAACAAGAGCGTGATCACGGTGCCGCCTTCCTTAGTGGCATATCCGGCATCATCCATTTTCGCATTGGAGATGTTGATCAGATAGTCGGCGCCCTCTTTCGAACCTGTCAGGCCTGTGTTCGTGCCCAGATACATTCCATAAACCTCGTCGGCATCGAACTCATAATCGAGGTTGAGATTGTCGAGGTTGAGCTTGCCGGTGTAGGTGCATTTCACGTTTCCGTCAGCCACCTGCTGGTTGTCTTTGAGATAGTACATGTCGAGGTCAGCCACTAACTTGAAGTTGTTGTTGCCGTTGTTGGTGACGGTGAGTGTACCATTCTTGATATAATCGACATACGACTCGCTGCCGTTGGTTTCCCAAATCTCCACGTATGAATAGTAATCTCCATTGATTTCCTCATTATAGATTTTGTTCTTTGTGGCATTCTTCGTGGAATAAGAGCCCACCGGCAAGGTGAGTGTCTGTCCTTCCTTTGGCAGATCGCCTGTGAAGAGGAGCGAAATGGCAGTAGAGCCTTTGGTTGTGAGGAATCCCTCATCGCTGAGTGTGCCGTTGGTGAGCTGGATGCGGTAGGTTGCCGTTCCGTTTTGGAACACATCTCCATAATATCCGCCCCAGAACTGGTCTGCAACAAACTCATAGTCGAGGTCGCTCTGGTTGTTGCCGCCTCCGCCGCCACCTCCAGGATATAAAGGCTCACGATAGTCGTCCCTATCATCGCCGCAAGATGCCAGGCCGAACGCCAGTACGGCAGACATCAGAAATAAAAAAATCTTTTTCATAACTAACTAGTTTATAGGGTTAAAAAGTGTGGTCAAAAGAAGGCTTTGGCATCATTTCACGTTGCCCACCTTGATGAGGTACTCGGCAATCTGCACTGCATTGAGTGCCGCACCTTTCTTGATTTGGTCGCCCGAGAGCCAGAAGGTGATACCGTTGTCGTTGGCGAGGTCTTTTCTCACGCGGCCCACATACACATCGTCTTTTCCAGCCGTGAAGAGCGGCATCGGATACTGCTGGTGTGCAGGGTCGTCGATGAGGGTGACGCCTGGAGCCGCTGCGATGGCTTTCTGCACCTCTTCCACAGAGAGTGGCTTCTCGGTCTCCACCCATACAGCCTCGCTGTGGGCACGGAGAGAAGAGATACGCACGCACATGGCAGAGCATCTTGCATCGGTATGCATGATTTTGCGGGTCTCGTTGAACATCTTCATTTCTTCCTTTGTGTAGCCGTTGTCCTGGAACACGTCAATCTGTGGAATGACATTGTAAGCCAACTGATAAGCAAACTTGTTGACCGTGACAGGCTTGTCCTCCATGATTTCCTTGTATTGCTGCTGAAGCTCAGCCATGGCAGCCGCTCCTGCACCGCTCGCGCTCTGGTAGCTTGCCACATGGATGCGCTCGATATGGCTCAGCTGCTCAATCGGCTTGAGCACCACCACCATCATGATGGTTGTGCAGTTCGGGTTGGCAATGATTCCCCTCGGACGGTTGAGCGCGTCCTCAGCGTTGCACTCCGGCACCACGAGAGGCACGTCGTCGTCCATTCTGAAAGCGCTTGAGTTGTCGATCATCACGGCTCCAAACTTGGTGATATCTTCCGCAAATTCCTTGGATGTGCCTGCACCTGCAGATGTGAATGCGATGTCCACGCCCTTGAAGTCGTCGCCATGCTTGAGCAACTGCACTTCATATTCCTTGCCCCGGAACGTGTATTTCGTACCGGCGCTACGGGTTGAGCCGAACAGCACCAGTTCATCAATCGGGAAATTTCTCTCGTCTAACACACGCAGGAATTCCTGCCCCACGGCGCCGCTTGCGCCCACAATTGCAACTTTCATAAATTTTTTACCTTAAGCATTAACGTTTTCTGAGGATTATTCGTCTGAGTACCCACCTTCCGGCAACCCATATCGAGGTTTGGGGTTAAGGTCTCATCCATCAGTGTCGCCTCTCCTCAGTTCACAATTTCACATTATTTATCTGTTTTAACTTACAAAATTATGAAATTCTTGCGAGTTGAACGATTATTTTGCAACTTTTTCGTTAACTTTGCAAAAGATTAGGTCAAAATAGGCCGAAATCAGTATATGGATGTTGCAATCGAGGATGTTTTTCAAGACCATTCCTTTACATCCAACCCCACACGACGCACAATGGACTCCATCACTGAATACATCCAGCTTCATTTGCCTGTGACGAACCCCACCACGGTGTTCTCGATTGTTTTGGCAATTATACTGTTGGCACCCATTGTGTTCTCCAAATTACGTATTCCCCACCTGATTGGCATGATTCTGGCCGGCTTGCTGATTGGCGAGCATGGGTTGAATGTGCTCCACCGCGACGAGAGTTTCCAACTCTTCGGACAAGTGGGCATCTACTACATCATGTTCCTCGCCGGATTGGAAATGGATCTGGCCGGATTGAAGCAGAACAAGCGCGCGGGCCTCACTTTCGGAGCACTGACCGCATTGATTCCTTTCGCATTAGGCTATTTGTCGGGCATTTACTTCCTCCACTACACCCAATCGGCATCGCTGTTGCTGGCCTGCATCTTCGCATCCCACACCCTGGTGGCATACCCGATTGTGGGCCGCTATGGGCTGAGCCGTCACAAGAGCGTTCAGGTGTCGGTGGTCGCCACGATGATTGCCCTCTTGTTCGCCCTCATCGTCCTTGCCGCCATCTCAGGCACTTTCACAGGCGACGGCGGCGTGGATTTCTGGCTGCTGTTCGTAGGCAAGTTCGCCCTTTTCATCGTGGGTCTGTTCGTGGTGCTTCCGAAGCTCGTTCGTCTGTTTTTCCGAAAGGTGTCGGACTCCGTGCTTCAGTACACCTTCGTGCTGGCCATGGTGTTCGTGGCAGCCACGCTTGCCAACCTCTGCGGGTTGGAAGGCATTCTCGGCGCCTTCCTCGCCGGCTTGATCTTCAACCGCTTCATCCCTCATTCCAGTCCGCTGATGAACCGTGTGGAGTTTGTGGGCAACGCCATCTTCATTCCGTTTTTCCTGATTGGCGTGGGCATGCTGGTGAATATCCGTCCGCTGTTTGAGAGCACGCAACCAATCGTGGTGGTTGGCATCATGGTGATAGCCGGCACCCTGTCGAAATATATCGCCGCCTGGATTTCACGGCGAGTTCTGAAAATCAGTCCTGCCGGTGGCCTGATGATGTTCGGACTGAGCGAGGCGCATGCAGCCGGAGCGCTGGCCATGGTGATGGTGGGCACAGAGCTCCACTACCCCGACGGCACCCCGCTAATGAACAGCGACGTGCTGGACGGCGTGGTGGTGATGATCCTGATTTCATGCATCATCAGTTCCATCGCCACCGACCAGGCAGCCAAGCAGCTGAAACTGGCTGACGAGAGTCAGGCTTCGGAAGAAGGCCACAAGAGCGATGATGAGAAGATTCTCGTACCGATTCATGAGCCATCGGGCATCCCTGGGTTGGTGAACACCGCCATCATGATGCGCAACCAGAAACTCAACCGGGGCATCATCTGTCTGAACGTGGTGAACGACGACGCAGAGACCCAGGAATGGCTGCGCCACAGCAAGGAATGCCTGGAGCAGGCGGAGAGACTCTGTGCCGCCGCCGATGTGAGTGTGCAGACCCAGAGCCGGTTGGCGGTGAATTTCGTGAACGGCGTGATTCATGCCTTCCGCGAGAACGACGCATCAGAAATCATCATCGGCCTCCACCGCAAGCGCACCCCTTCCGACAGCCTGCTGGGCAGGTTCGCACAGGGTCTGATCGACGGCTTGCGCCGCCAGGTGACCATCGTCCACTACAACATCCCCGTGTCGATGGTCCGCAGGATTGTGGTGGCCATCCCTGAAAGTGCGGAATACGAGAGTGGTTTCCACCGCTGGGTGGAACGTCTGGCACGTCTCTCGCTTGAAATTGGCTGCGCCATCCATTTCTATGGAGAAGAGCAGACCTGCGAGCGCATCCGCCTATATCTCGACCACCATCACAAAGGCATCCGTGCCGACTATTTCGATTTCGACTTGGGCGACGGTCTCGACCAGCTGGCCAGCGAGGTGAACGACGACCACTTGCTCGTGGTGGTGAGCGCCCGTCAGGGCACCCTCAGCTACCGCAACCACGTGAACAAGCTCCAGCCATCGTTGAAAGCCCATTTCAGCCGTTGCAACCTGATGATCATCTTCCCCGACCAGAGCGGAGAGAACGAGGAACAATCCACTTTCTCCCAACCTTTGGTTCAAGAGAAATACGAGCCACCGGCCATCACCAAGTGGCTTTCGAAATACATCAGCAAGATTGGCTGATTCCAAATATTACGGTAAAACTAAACTGCAAATTCCCTAAAATATCCTTGATTCAGATATGATCCACGCAAGCAACATCACCAAATCCTTCGGTTCGCTCCAGGTGCTGAAAGGCATAGACCTCGACATCCAGCAAGGCGAAGTCGTGAGTATCGTCGGTCCGAGCGGTGCCGGAAAGACCACCCTGCTCCAGATTCTCGGCACATTGGAAAAGCCCGATGGGGGCAGCGTGCTCATCAACGGAGTGGATGTGACGAAACTGAAAGACAGGGAGATGTCGCGCTTCCGCAACCTGCACCTGGGTTTTGTGTTCCAGTTCCATCAGCTGCTGCCGGAGTTCACCGCCATGGAGAATGTGATGATTCCGGCGCTGATAGCTCGGCAATCGAAGAAAGAAGCCCGTCAGCGTGCCGAAGAGCTGCTCACCTTCTTAGGTCTGAAGGAACGGCTGGAGCATAAGCCCAACGAATTGTCGGGCGGTGAGAAGCAGCGAGTGGCGGTGGCCCGGGCACTGATGAACCATCCCGACGTGATTCTGGCCGATGAGCCATCGGGCAGCCTCGACAGCAACAACAAGGCAGAGCTCCACCAGCTGTTTTTCGACCTACGCGATAAGTTCAATCAGACGTTCGTGATTGTGACCCACGATGAGGAGCTCGCCCGGCTGACCGACCGCACCATCCACCTGAAAGACGGTGTGATTGTGGACTGAGAACCATCAGCAATGGATGGGATAACTTTCCGAAAGTGGATTGAAAGGGTGCTGGCAGTGGATAGAACAAACCTAAAACAGAGAGACCATGATTAAATTAGGCAAACGAAACGAACTGGAGGTGCTGCGCGAAGTCGATTTCGGCATGTATCTCGATGCAGGCGAAGTGGGCGACGTGCTGCTTCCCCGCCGCTATATACCAGAAGGCACCAAAGTGGGCGACACCGTCGATGTGTTTCTCTACTTAGACACTGAGGAGCGCCTGGTGGCCACCACTGAGACCCCACTTGTGGAGGTGAACGAGTTCGCCTATCTGGAAGTGAAGTGGGTGAACGAATTCGGTGCTTTTCTCGACTGGGGCTTGATGAAAGACCTGTTCTGCCCGTTCGGCGAACAGAAAATGAAAATGCTGAAAGGACGGAAATATTTGATTTATTGCTATATTGACCCTGTGACCTACCGCATCGTGGCATCCGCCAAGCTGGAGAAGTTCCTGAGCGACGAGATGCCGCCCTACCATTCAGGCGACGAGGTGGATATCCTCATCCAGCAGAAGAGCGACCTCGGCATGAAAGCCATCGTGGAAGGTAAATACAAAGGTCTGCTGTTCGACAATGAGATTTTCCAACCCCTCCACACGGGCGACCGATTGAAAGCTTTTGTGAAGCAGGTGCGCAGCGACGGGAAGATTGACCTGAAACTGCAGAAATACTTTGGCAAGAAGCGCATCACCACGTTCAGCGACCAGCTTTTGCAGTACCTGAAAGGTTGCGACGATGGTTTCTGCCCGTTCCACGACAAATCGGACGCCGAGGACATCTACAACACGTTCGGCGTTAGCAAGAAAACTTTCAAACGCGGTGTGGGCGACCTCTACAAGCACCAGTTCATCACCCTTGAGGAAGGCGGCATCCGACTCACAGCCAAAGGGGCTGCCGAGGATGTGGAAGACTGACAACAGGTGGGTTCAATAAATCACCACTAAAATCATCTTAATAAAGCATAAAATCCGAAAAATATTCACGCAGAGGAAAGTGAGACTGACAAATAATCCTTAACTTTGCATATTATACAATTGCACAAATCATTCAAACCAATACAATAGACAATGAAGGCATTAGACAAAATTTTCGCAGAGAAACTTCTCAAAATCAAAGCCATCAAGCTTCAGCCCGACAACCCATTTACATGGGCAAGCGGTTGGAAATCACCATTTTATTGCGACAACCGCAAGACTTTGTCGTATCCTGACCTGCGCAGCTTCGTGAAGACCGAGCTGAGCCGCGTGATCATGGAGAACTTCGAGGATGTGGATGCCATCGCCGGTGTGGCCACAGGCGCCATTCCACAGGGTGCGCTGGTGGCCGACGTGCTGAACAAGCCGTTCGTCTATGTCCGCTCCAAACCCAAGGACCATGGTTTGGAGAACCTGATTGAGGGTGAATTGAAGCCTGGCATGAAAGTGGTGGTGGTGGAAGACCTGATTTCCACCGGTGGCAGCAGCCTGAAAGCCGTGGACGCCATCCGCAACAACGGATGCGAGGTAATCGGCATGGTGGCAGCCTACACCTACGGATTCGATGCCGCCAAGGAGGCCTTCAAGAAAGCCAACGTGCAGCTGATCACGCTGACCAACTACGAAGCCGTGCTCGACGTGGCTCTGAAGACCGGCTATATCACAGAAAATCAAGTGTCGGTGCTCAACACCTGGCGCAAGGACCCTTCACAATGGAAAGGATAATCAGATGGCAAAATACGAAAGCAAAACAAAACATATCCCCTACAGCCAAAGCGCGGTGTATGCCAAGATTTCAGATTTGAGCAACCTGAGCGTGCTGAAAGAGCGCCTGGCAAGCCAGGACATCCCCGAGAACCTGAAAGAGCAGGCCGACGCCGAGCAGATGAGCAAAGCGAAGGAAATTCTGGAGAACATGGAATTCACGCCCGACTCCATGAGCATGAACCTTCCTCCTGTGGGCAAGCTGGTGATTGAGATTATCGAACGTGAGCCAGAGAAGCTGGTGAAGATGACCTCCACCCAGTCGCCGGTTCCACTGACGATATGGATTCAGCTTGTTCCGACTTCCGACAGCGCCTGCGCCATGCGCCTGACACTGGACGCTGAGTTGAACATGTTCCTGAAGATGGCGGTGGGCGGCAAGCTGAAGGACGGCATTGACAAGTTCGCCGACATGCTTGCAAAAATTCCGTATGGAGACTGATTTTTTAACCGAATCATAAGCTGTCCATTCCGTCAGCATGCCAGAGAGGCGTGCTGACGGAATGGGTGGTATTAGCAATCATCAATCACAAACACACATACACGATATGGACAACATCTGGACCAAATCCGTACACATGACCTCAGAGATAGAGAAATTCACCATCGGCCGCGACCGGGAGATGGACATGTATCTTGCCAAATACGACGTGATGGGCAGCATGGCACACATCACCATGCTCGAGACCATCGGCCTGCTGGAGAAGCAGGAACTCGACACGCTGCTGGAAGAGCTGAGGGCGATATACCAGGACATCGAAGCTGGAAAGTTTGTGATTGAGGAAGGGGTGGAAGACGTCCACTCACAGGTGGAGCTGCTGCTCACCCGCCGCCTGGGCGACACAGGCAAGAAAATCCACAGTGGCCGTTCGCGCAACGACCAGGTGCTCGTGGACCTGAAACTTTTCATCCGCGACCAACTCCGTGAGTTGGTTCAGCTGACCAAGCAACTCTTCGACGAGCTGATTGCGCAGAGCAACCGCTACAAGGACGTGCTGATGCCCGGCTACACCCACCTGCAGGTGGCCATGCCGTCGAGTTTCGGCCTGTGGTTCGGTGCCTATGCCGAGAGTCTGGTGGATGACATGCAGTATCTGCTGGCGGCATGGAAAATCACCAACCGCAACCCGCTGGGCTCTGCTGCCGGCTATGGCAGCTCATTTCCGCTGAACCGCCAGCTGACCACCGACCTGCTGGGTTTCGACTCAATGGACTACAACGTGGTGTATGCCCAGATGGGCCGAGGCAAGACAGAGCGCAACGTGGCGTTCTCCATGGCATCGCTGGCCGGCACCATCGCCAAGATGGCGTTCGACGCCTGCATGTTCAACAGCCAGAACTTCGGTTTCGTGAAACTGCCCGACGACTGCACCACCGGCTCGAGCATCATGCCTCACAAGAAAAACCCAGACGTGTTTGAACTGACCCGTGCCAAATGCAACAAGCTGCAGGCATTGCCTCAGACCATCACGCTGATTATGAACAACCTGCCTTGCGGCTATTTCCGCGACCTGCAAATCATCAAAGAGGCCTTCCTGCCTGCATTCGACGAGCTGAAGGACTGCCTCATCATGTCGGCCTACATCATCAACAAGATGAAGGTGAACGAGCATATATTGGACAACAAGATATACGACCCGATTTTCTCTGTGGAGGAAGTGAACCGCCTTGCCCGTGAGGGCATGCCGTTCCGCGATGCCTACAAGAAAGTGGGTCTGGACATCGAAGCCGGCCGCTTCACCCCATGCAAGGACATCCACCACACGCACGAGGGCTCCATCGGCAACCTGTGCAACGACCGCATAGAGACACTGATGGACCAGACGCTGGCATCTTTCCATTTCGAGAAGATGGACCAAGCGCTGGCACAATTACTAACTAAAAAATTATAGAGAGAAAAAATGAAGAAAAGAACCCTGATGCCACTGGCATTGGCTGCTTGCGCCACCACCCCACTACTTGCGGAAGAGCCTTCCGACTCGCTGGAAACCGTAGTGATCACCGGCACGCGCAACACCGTGGACGTGCGCTACCTGCCCCACACGGTGAACGTGATTGGCCGTGAGACCCTCACCGAGCAATACCAGCCTTCCCTGCTGCCCACCGTGGCACAGCAGGTGCCAGGCTTCTACGTGACGAGCCGCGGCATGATGGGCTACGGCGTGTCGGGCGGAGCAGCCGGCGGCATCAACCTGCGCGGCATCAGTGACGGGACCGGTCAGCTGCTCGTACTGATTGACGGCCATCCGCAATATCAAGGCATCTACGGCCACCCCATCAGCGACAGCTACCAGACCTTGATGGCAGAGCGTGTGGAGGTACTGCGCGGTCCAGCCTCCGTGCTCTACGGCTCGAACGCCATGGGCGGTGTGATGAACATCGTGACCCGCGGCATGCAGTCCGACGGATGGCGCACGAACATCAACGTGGGCGCCGGCAGTTATGGAACGGTGCAGACAGAGGCAGGCACCCAGATGCGCAGCGGAAAATTCTCCGCCACCGCCACTGCCCAGTATAACCGCTCCGACAACCACCGCCCCCGCATGGGATTCGAGCAATATGGCGGCTACTTGAAACTGGGTTACGACTTCAATGCCCACTGGAAAGCCTATGTGGATGCAGACATCACCCATTTCAACGCCTCCCACCCCGGATCTGTGAGCAGCCCGCTCTACGATGCCGACCAATGGGTCACCCGCGGAATGGTATCTGCAGCCGTGGAGAACCACTACGACCGCACGTCGGGAGCCGTGAGCGCCTACACAAACTTCGGCATCCACAAGATTGATGACGGCACCTCCGACCCGTCCAAACCCACCCAGCGCTATTTCCGCTCGAAAGACAACCTCGCCGGCGTGTCGTGGTATCAAAGCGCACGCCTCTTCGAAGGCAACCGGGTGACAGTGGGCATGGACTACCAGCATATCTACGGCAGGGCATACTACACGTCGAAAGCCGACGGCAAGACCCTGGACACCCCGAATAAGCAGAGCGGAAAGTCACACCGCAACGAGATTGCCGGCTATGTGGATTTCCGTCAGGACATCACCGACTGGCTCACTGCCGACGCAGGTATCCGTGTGGATCACCACAGCATCACGGGAACGGAATGGATTCCGCAGGCGGGCATCGTGATCCGTCCGATGGACAATGGAGAAATCAAGGCGATGGCGAGCAAGGGATTCCGCAATCCTACGATGCGTGAGATGTATCTCTACCCGCCTTCAAACGAAGATCTGAAACCAGAACGGATGTGGAACTACGAGTTGTCGTGGCGCCACCGCCTGAACAACCTGAGCTATGGCGCGAACATCTACTATATCAAGGGTGACAACCTCATCCAGACCCTTCCTGTGGATGGAAAGCCACGCAACGTGAACACCGGTGAGTTTGAGAACTACGGAGCAGAGCTGGAGGCTTCCTACCTGATAGACAGCCATTGGAGCGTGAACACTAACCACTCCTACCTCCACATGGAGAACCCGCTGACCGGCGCGCCTACCTACAAAGGCTATGCAGGCGGAAAATACCACTGCGGAGCATGGGACGTGCTGGCAGGACTGCAATATATCAATGGGCTTTACACCGCCACGGGCGCCAGCGAGAAGAAAGAAAATTTCTGGTTGCTGAATGCCACAGTGAAATACGAGGTGCTGAAAGGCCTGAGCCTCTGGGTTCGCGGTGAAAACCTGCTGGCACAGCGCTATGAGACGCTGCTGGGCTACCCTATGCCGAAAGCCACTTTCATGGGCGGCGTGAACTGGACGTTCTGAGGTTTTTAGACTTTAGACCTTAGACTTTAGACCTTAGACTTTAGGTTGGCCATCCGGGCGGAGGGCCGGTCACGCAGCAACGACGCAAGATGCGTCGTCCCCACTTAACGTGGCTACAATATCATGAGGTTGTGGGGCAAATGTAGCATGGAAGAATGTCTAAGGTCAAGCCAGTTGTTTTTTCCGTACGACAGCAAGGCAAACAACGGTGGTTAAGTGGGGACGACGCATCTTGCGTCGTGGCTGAGGACTTGAAAAATTATTGCGTCGTGTGGGAAGACAAGGTAAACAATAAATAATCTTGTTCCGCATATTTAAGGAAACATTTGTGTTTTAGAACTATATAACTTCAAAAGATGATGCAATATAAATACTGTGGAAAAAGCGGAGTGCAGCTGCCGCTGCTCTCCTTAGGTCTCTGGCACAATTTCGGCGACGTGGACGACTTCGACAACGCCCGCCGCATGATTCTCCATGCCTTTGAGAAAGGTATCTGCCACTACGACCTTGCCAACAACTACGGACCATCGCCCGGCAGTGCTGAGCGGAATTTCGGCCGTGTGCTGAAAAGCGACCTCAAAGCTCACCGCGACGAGCTGTTCATCTCCTCGAAAGCCGGCCACGACATGTGGGACGGCGTCTATGGAACAGGCAGCTCGCGGAAGAACATCATCGCTTCATGCGACCAGAGCCTCCAGCGGTGCGGTGTGGAGTATTTCGACATCTTCTACAGCCACCGCTACGACGGTGTGACCCCTGTGGAGGAGACGATGGAGGCGCTCATCCAGCTGGTGCGCCAGGGCAAGGCGCTGTATGTGGGTATCTCAAAATATCCGCAGGACAAGCAGCAGCAGGCCTACGACATCCTGCGCGAAGCCCATGTGCCTTGCCTGCTGAGCCAGTACCGCTGCTCGATGTTCGACCAGAAAGCACGCCGACAGAATTTTCAATGCGCGGCCGACAATGGCAGCGGCATCATCTGTTTCTCTCCACTGGCACAAGGCCTGCTGACCGGAAAATACAACAACGGCATTCCTGAGGGAAGCCGCGCCGCCAAGTCGTCGGGCTTCCTGCAGCAGAGTCAGGTCACTCCGGAACGCGTGGAGGCAGCACGCCAGCTGGCAGTGATCGCCGAGGAGCGCGGCCAGAGCATGGCTCAGATGGCGCTGGCATGGGTGCTGAACGACCAGCGGGTGACCAGCGTGATCATCGGCACCTCGTCGGTGGGTCAGATGGACAACAACCTCGCCACCTTAGAGCATCTGGACTTCACGGCAGAGGAACTGGAGCGCATCGACCAGATCATCTCCGACCCTGTGCTGTCGTTCTGACTTGGGAAGCAGCTTCATGAGTCCGGCTTTTAAAACCCGATTATTCATTATTTCAATCAGCCACACCATGCGAAGGATTCTGTTTTTGGGAGTGCTCACCCTTATGGCAGTCATCGTTTCCTCCTGCAAGGACGATATCAGCAGCGTATATTCCACGAAGTACCGCGTGCAGTGCGGTTTCACCGTGGTGTCGTATGCAGAGCTGATCAACTGCATCAACAACCTGGGGCAGTTCTCCACCATCCGCCAGTCGGGCAGCAAAATCCTGATGAAGTCGGCGGTGAGCAGCAACTCTTACAATATCGACGCCATCCAGAAAGACTTCTACTATGGACTGGGCGGCCTTATCATCGGCACGCCCAACCTCGCTTCCGACGGCAACCCCTACCGCGCCTACGACCTGTCGTGTCCGAACTGCGACCGTGCCGGCTACCGCCTTTCGGTGGGCGACAACGGACGCGCCACCTGCGACCACTGCGGCATCGTCTATGACCTGAACAACGACGGAGTGATTGTGGATAAGGGCAGCAGCGATTTTTCCTCTCCGCGTGTGCTCTACCGCTACCGCATCGTATATAATGGTACGATGGTTCACATGTATAACTAACCTACCGGCATGAATGAGGAGACCCTGAAAGACAAGACCGCCCATGGCCTGATGTGGGGCATGATGAACAACGGCGCGATGCAGCTGCTGAACATCGTGTTCGGCATCATCCTTGCCCGTCTGCTCTCCGACGGCGACTACGGACTGGCAGGCGAGCTCGCCATCTTTTCCGCCATCGCAGCCGCACTCCATGAGAGCGGATTCATCACCGCCCTGACAAACCGGAAAAACGCCACGCACGAGGACTTCAACTCCGTGTTCTGGTTCAACGTGGGGGTGAGCAGCATGATGTACGTGCTGCTGTGGTTCTGCGCTCCGCTGATAGTCAGCTTTTTCCATGAGCCGGAACTCTTGTGGCTCTCACGCTATGCGTTCCTCGGTTTTCTGCTTGCCAGCACTTCCATCGTGCCACGCACCATCCTGTTCAAGCAACTGAAAGTGAAGGAGCAGGCCATCATCTCCATCGTGTCGCTGGTTTTCTCCGGCATCATCGGAGTGGTGATGGCGCTGTGTGACATGCGCTATTGGAGTATTGTCACTCAGAACATCGTGTATGTGGGCACGGTGTCGGTGCTCTCCTGGCGGGCGTCGGGATGGATGCCGTCGCGCCGCTTTTCGTTCAAACCCATCAGGGAGATGTTCGGCTTTTCCTTCAAAATTCTCATCACCAACATATTCGACAAAATCAACAACGGCATCTTCTCCCTGGTGCTTGGCAATTTCTACGGCAAGCACGAGGTGGGGCAATACACCCAGGCTGACAAATGGAACAAGATGGGCAGCAGCACCATCACAGGCATGGTGCAGGGGGTGGCTCAGCCGATGTTCGTGGAGGTGGGGACCGACCAGGAGCGGCTGCAGAGGGCGTTCCGAAAGATGCTCCGCTTCACTTCGCTCATCGCCTTCCCCGCCATGTTCGGCCTGGCCTTAGTGGCGAAGCAGTTCATCGTCATCACGGTGGGTGAGAAATGGATGCCGAGTGCGGAAATCATGCAGATGCTCTGCATCGCAGGCGCTTTCATGCCCATCACCACGCTCTACATCAACCTGCTGCTCAGCCGCGGACGGAGCGGCACCTACATGTGGAACATCATCTGCCAGGGGGTGATCGTGCTGTCGCTGCTGTGCGCCGTGAAGTTTTTCCGCTGGCACATTGCTTTCTCTCTATTCGGCACCGCGGTCCATCTGGAGGGCATCCGGCTGATGATCGCCTGCTACGTGGTGGTCTATATCTTGTGGCTGCTCATCTGGCATTATTTCCTCAAGCGCGAGTTGGCGCTGTCGCTTTTCTCTGCCATGAAAGACGTGCTTCCGTTCGCCGCCATCGCAGCAGTGACGATGGCAGCCACCTATCTAATCACCTCCGGCATCAGCAACATCTACTTGCTGCTTATTATCCGCATCGTCGTGGCTGCCGCCATCTACCTGCTCATCACCTGGCTCACCGGCGCCAAAATCCTGCGGGAAAGTTTAGATTATCTGCGCAAGAAGAA
>OMUD01000157.1 GCA_900314125.1 uncultured Prevotellaceae bacterium
ATGAATTTTGCATATTTTTGCAACGTTAAAAAAAATACGGCTCATCCGTTCGTTCTTTCAAAACTTTTCTTTATATTTGCACCGGTTACCACCTCGTGTGGCGACTTGTACATTTTTTGAGGAATAGTTTTCCTCTGCCCGTCAGTAAAGTCTGGAACCTTTAATCTGATGTAAGTTGGGCAGAACGAGGAACGTTCCATCTTTTTGTATTGACTTGCAGTTTTCCCCTGACAGGGTAGACTGTATCCATGATACATTCAGATGTGAGCCGTATTTTCATTCTCCAACTTACGGGTTTTCCAGAGCCTACTGACAGGGAATGTCAATAGGCTCACATTTTTTATGCCTTAATCAATAATCTGTTCTTTCGGCAAAGCAAAGCCTTACAAATAATGCCTATCTTTTTTAATCAATAGCATCTAATATATAATAATTACCACGAACAATTAATTATGGCTATTACAAGTAAGAATAAAAGATATTTGGATTTTACTCCCATGCTATTCCATATATTTAACAATGAGTGCTCGCATGTATATTGTTCCGACCGTCTACAACATAATGCAGATGGAACATTTGATATTAGTGCCTATCACTCTGACTATAAAACTCTTGAACCTCGAAAATACACTATTCATTACGACCAGAAAAAACATCGTTTTTATGTCAACCGATACATAAGGTTTGGATATTTCAAAAATGAAATCTTAAATAACAAGCTGTTTTTTATCTCACCTTTGTTATGGAAAGATCCATATGAGACTGTTTTTTTTGAGAATAATATGCAGATTGGTAATGATAAATATAATGTGTGGTGTATTTGTACTACCTATGAAAGCGTGTTTAACGAAGAGTCTGCATGGAAAAGAAGTGGTGTTGGATTGGACATCTGCAATACGGATGACAAGATTGTTAGAGTTTCCTATCATTTTGATAAATTCTGTGAGCTACTTGAACAGATATCTGGATTTTATCAAAACAAAGTTGAATTCTACATTAGCATTATTGATTATTCACAAAGTAAAGATACCCTGATTAAAAAGAATGTAAGTCAAATAAAATCTTTAGACGAATATTTGAATTTGTTGAGCCTCAAACGAAAGGCGTTTTTCTACGAATATGAAATGAGAATATTTGCCGTGGTCAAAGATAAAGACTTCTACAATAATAATGACAAAAATAGCACACGGAATTGTGAAGATAAGGTAAATGAACTGTTTGAAGCTGAATTAGGCAACAATTCTCCACTGAAATTATCAGATGCTGTGTTTTCTGTGACGATGCCTCCTTTGGAACCCTTTAAACGTACAGATGTGCGGTTTGAAATCTACGACAAATTGCAGGATTTGGACAATCTTGATTTAAGAGTTCAACTTAAGAAATTGTTTTCCACACCAAGGATAGTTCAGCAAAGCAGATTATATACAAGTAATCAGGATTCTTCATGGGTTGGAAAGATTATGAAGAATTATAAACAACATGGGGTGGTTAAAATATAAAGATTAAGTGTGATTAATAATTACTTGACTCAAATTCCTGTTCCATTGTAATGCCAATAAATTGAATATCGTCTCGATTTCTGTATTTATTAAAAGATAAGTGATTATTTTAACTGTTTAACACATCATAATTATGAATATAAAAAATTTACTACCATTACTCGTTCTTGTTTCTACCTTGGCAAACGCACAAGACTTGAAAGTCTTCCGTTTGAACACCCCGTCCATCAACATTGACGGAAAAGAATGCAAAGTTGGAGACTCATTTAACAAAGCAAGTAAAATAACATGGAGCGATGCCAAACAAGTTGTCATCGCTAAGGATTCCAGCGGAAAACTTCTTAGGATGTCGTCCGCAGCCGCAGAAGGGAAAAGCGGATATTCCGTGGAAAAGCTGTTGGGACTGCAAAGAACTTATAAGCATTTGTCTTCCAGGACCGTTGAAGATGAAGTAGATGTATCTGGAGAATACATCTTGGACGAAGAAGTTCTGATACCTACAGGTATGGACACAGAGGACGAGTTCAAGATAGAGTTATTATATACAGATGGCGATGAACCGAAATGCTACACACCGACTATCACAAGCGACAAGGCTCATGTTGTCGTCGATAATAATTTGTACATGGGAAAGGAGCCTAAAACGATTAAGGTAAAAATGATGTGCTATCCAAAGGACGACGAGGCTTTTTGTATATCAGACGACATACTCGTTATTCCCTTAGAAGAGGCATTATAAAGTGAAATGACATTGACCACAACGTCAAACATCGTTTTTATTTAAAGATTTACAATCAAATGGGTTTGTTCAGTTTCAATAGAATTAATCGTAAAGTAGTTATAGCGTCTGTTATAACCATTGTCTTACTGATGTTCTTGTGTTACATCATCACAAACCTGGGGTTTTCAATTGACGGTGAAGGTGGATGGGTGTCTAAATTCAACAATAATATTAAAAAGATAATAGGGAAGGACGATGCTCACGTTCCTGACAGCATCTTGCTTGTGAACATCGCCTATGACAAGGAATTGATACCGATAGACGATTCCGACGGATTTCCAATTGGTGAGATTGACATAACCAACAGAGGGGCATTGTTCCAGTTCCTTTCCATACTGGAAAAGCGGAATGACTACAAATACATATTTCTTGACGTTTTCTTTGAGGAAGGATATGATTCACCGAATGACGACAATCTGTTCCCTTTAATCTCAAGAATGAGGGATATTGTAATTCCCAGACACAGGGACGCGAAATTAGGCCACTTGGACCAGTTAAGCAATAAGGCGTATGTTTCCGACTACACCGTCACAAAAAAGTCCTCTTCATTCACAAAATACGAATTACTCACTGACACCTTAAAATCCATTGCGCTGAAAATATACAACGACAGAACAGGAAAGGATATTTCCAGAAAGGGACTGTTTTACTCTGACGGGGGAAGATTGTGCAACTCAACTCTTTTCGCAAAACAAATCATCAACTTCAACTCCCCTTACGATAATGACGGAAACAAAAACTATTATAATCTTTCTGCTGATCTGCTTGCCGACACAGACGAGTTGATGACGACACCGTTGCTGAAAGACAAATACATTTTTATTGGCGCCATGGAACTCAACGATATTCACGGGACTTCGGAAGGGAGCCTGCCTGGTGTCGTGATAACAGCTAATTCATTTCTGTCTCTTACAAAAGGGCAGCACATGATTCCTCTGTCACTGATTGTACTGTTGTTCCTCATTCTCTTATTCATTTCCCTACAGGTTTATTCAGGAAATACCATGGCCTCTCTTATCAGAAAATATATCGAGAAACGAAAATGGAAGTTAAACCCCTATGTCATTTCATATATTGTGTCATGGGTCAGCTATATGTCGCTTCTGTCTGTCGTATGCATTGTGTCATATATGATATATGGTGTGATATATGACATCTTCTTTACAGCCACTATTTTCCAGAACATAGACTTCTTCATCACAAATATATATGACAACAAGAAAAGAAAGACATCCCGTTTCAAGGACTATGTATTGGGACTGATTTTCAAATGACAACAACTGTTCAAAAAACTGTCAAGCTCATGAAATATAATCTACTCTTTGTGATCATATGGGTCTGTTGCTCATTTGCTGCAGCACAAAATCATTATAATGATCCTATCCAAGAGATTTATAATGACGTGCTGGACATGTATTCATCTTCAGAAAAAGACTATAAGAGCAGAATAAACCATTCTGCCCAAAGCTTTGTTTCCATTATAGACAGAATCAACAAAGAAGGAGATGCGGGAGATGTGGGAATAATGATAAGAGCATATGAGTCATTCATCAACCTTTTAAAGAAAACAGACCATCTCGAATTGCTTGACACATGGAACAGGAAATTTGCAGAGAAACTTGACTTGGGAGCGAAAAAAGACTTTGTTTTATTCCTTCATTTCATTTCCTCTTATAAGGAAGACAATGACATTGATAAAGGTAAAGCTATCACATCTTTCCAATATAGCGGTGATGCCTCGAAAGGACTTAGTTTTATCAATGATTTTCCGGTCAATTTGGAAGTTCTTTCGCCATATGACCAGGCACGTTTCTACGCCACAAAGGCAGACTTACAGCTTTTCACAGGCAAACATGAGGATTCTTTGGATGATTATGAAAAGGCTTTGGACCTGGTAGAGTCTTCAAAAGGACCAGACTCACCAGAGTATTTGTTGTTCAGTCAATTCAAGGAGGTGGCACTTTCCTACCAAAAAAATTACAAGGAAGCACTGGAGTCGGCTTTGGAAACAAAAAGATTAATGGAGTCTTTCAGTGTTACCTATGAGGCATTAGGCCTGACGATCCATGGCTGTGAAAACAGGGAATACGGAAGCCTGTTATCAAGGATAGCCACATATCAGAAACTATTGGGCAATGAGAGTGAAGCACTAAATTTCTATGAAAAAGCATTGGAAGTGTCTTATGACAATTATGACAGTAATTATTATCTTATTGAACCATACCAGCCTGATTGTCTTCCCTCTGACGGACCTTCCGAATATCTTTACAGGAGCACATTGTATAACAAGCAATTACTCGCTGACAATTACTATGGCAATAATGAGAAAGACAAGTCATGCTCTTTATATAAAGAGCTGATTCAGGATTTTAATGAGCAGGCGAACTCTACTGTCAATTTAAAGAAGCTGGACCTAAACTCTTTAAAGGGGGTTATGGAGCCCGTTATCATTTTGTCTCCAAAATGTGCATACAGGTTCCCCGACGATGAGTTAATGCAAGAATATGCATACAATAGTGCGTTGTTGTATAAAAACTTCAGCCTTTCAACCGACAATTTAGTTCTGAAGTTAATTAATGAAGAGTCATTCTCGGCAAAACCAATTTATGACAAGATTGTAAGGCTTAAAGAAGAGCTTGACACCGCGCCGGCTGATCAAAGAGAAGCAATTGCTGAAGAGATTAGCCAACTCAACGAGAAGCTGCTCGTCGAGTTGGACTTTTCAACATATGGTTCCGTTATTAACTCGGACTGGAAAGATGTGCAGGAACATCTGTCAGACAGTGAGATGGCAATTGAATTCATGCTTACGACTGACGAAGATGGTGAGAAAATATACCTCGCAAATATCTTGAAATCATCTGGATGTCCGCATTCAATTGTGTTATGCAAGGAAAAAGAACTTTTAGCAATAGTGGACCTGTACACTACACCATTGGTTCACAACTTAATCTGGATGCCGCTGAAGGAACAGATGAAGGATATAAAGACCGTGTTTTTCTCACCGACAGGACTGATTCACAAAATTGCGATTGAATATGTTCCTGGAGAAGACAGTGTCAACATGAATAAGAAATTCACAATGTGTAGATTGTCTTCAACGAAAGAAATAATAAACAGTAAGTTAAACACACAAAGTGATGGCATTAACGTTGTGTATGGGGGCATACGATATGATATTGACTCTGGTGGTGAATTAAAGGAGAGCGATTTGTTGGATGATGTACGGCAAGACACAAGGCTGAGGGCTGGAGTAAACTACCTGCCACAGACTTTGATTGAACTTCAAAACGTTGAGAAAATATTAAAGGACAAAGGAGACGTCCTGTCTTACTCTGACAAGGACGCGACCGAAGAATCTTTCAAGAATCTTAGCGGTAGAAAGGTGAATATAATACATGTTGCAACACATGGATTCTATGTGCCGAAACACAGGAAATCATCAATTTCAAGACTATTGAAGAATCCGTTCAACTCATTAGAGGACCAGTCTTTGAATCGGGCCGGACTGCTTATGGCTGGCGCCAACAACACATTGGAGCAAAAGGCGAAGACGGGAACCGAAGACGGGATTCTTACAGCCAAGGAGCTGTCACTGCTGGATCTCAGCAAAGTTAATCTCGTGGTGCTCTCGGCATGTGAGACGGGATTGGGCGATCTCACTGACGAGGGGGTCTTTGGTCTCCAGAGAGGTTTGAAGAAGGCTGGTGTGAAGACTATTATGATGAGTTTGTGGGAGGTGGATGATGAGGCCTCACAAATATTGATGAGTACTTTTTACAGGAATTATTGTGATGGATTGTCCAAACGTGAAGCATTTTATCAATCACAAGAATATCTTCGTACCATCCAAAACAAGAAATTTGACGAACCTCGTTACTGGGCTGCATTCATTATGCTTGATTCTTTTTAACTGACAATAACTTATTATTACTAAAAGATTTTTATTATGAAAAGATTATTTTTATCATTTTGCACGTTATGTGCTAGCATATCTGTTTCTCAGGCACAAATTAAAGAAATTACTAATTTTGCAGATGTGCAATTACAATTTGACATCGTTGATACATTTGATAAAAACTGGATGGATGCTATTAATAATATTTATTTATATAATAATAGAGTTGAATATTCTAAAGAAGTTGCCCCCTACCCATATAAGAACGGAAGGATATTGTCTGGAAAGTATAAAAGTTCTAATGCAGCTTTTAATGAATATGTCAACCAACTCAAGAGCTACAAAGACAAAAAATACAAATTTGTTAAGACTGTAAAAATAAATCCAGTTCCCGAAGGTATTGACCGAACAGATAAGGGATTACTTTTTGTTAGCGAAGAGAATGATACAATACTGTATTGGTATAGTGTATTATGTTCCAGTCTTGTGGAGGAGGGGGTTGAATTTACTCCATTGAATGTGGTCTCTGAAATTGATGATGATGACAGCGACAATTCTGGATTGACCTCAAAAAGAGGAAAAAAAGTAATTGACGAATTGGAAGATTTTATACAAAAGTTAGAAAACACTTATTCTATTGATGAGGATGAACTAAATAATTTAGAAGAAGAGTTTGAAAAAATAATCAGCAAATATTCAGATATAAGCGAAGATGATTATTCAAAATCAGATTTACGCAAACTAGAGAAAATGGTTGAACGAATTGCAAAAGAGATTAAAAGATTAAGAAAGAATAATTAACCCATATAAAAAAGAGCTGTTTAGTCCATTGATATATTTTATTTTATGGAATTTGTGAGCAAATGAGAGTTTTGTGTCATATGTATATTTTTGCAAGCTGATTCCTGAACAGCTCTTGAGTTTTGTTATCAGTTATAAAGAGTCAACCAACAACTGCATTTATTATTAATTTGACATTGTTTATTAACACATACAAAGTTACCCAAAAAAAATCCGCTACCGATTTTCTGAATCATTTGGAAAAATAAAAATGAGACTACTTTGAAAAATAGCGACTTTATAAATAGTCACTTTCATGTTTAACTGTTAAATTTTTTATTTATGAAAAAAAATGTTTTATTCGCATTGCTATGCACAGTTATCTGCTTATGCTTTATTGCCTGCAAAGGCGGAGACAAGAGAGAAGAAAAGCAGGGTGGTGAAGAGAATGTGGCACCAAGTCATCTTTCACAAATTAAGCCCGAGAATATCATTCTGCCAATAGAAATCAGGGGTGCCGTTGAGATTGTTCCTGAGGATGACGGATATGTTTACTGTGACTTTGATGAGAATGATTTTCCTACTGTTTCTTTAACTTTCAAACTTTTGAAACCAGTTAATACAAATAGTATTAATCCGGGACAATTCTGGATTGTTGGTCATGCTCAAGACATAAAGGGAAGAAGTATTGATGACCTTAATCCCAAAAACATAAGTTCCCGTGAATGGAGGTCTGGGGATTCTGACGGTTCACAGTTTAAAGGGTTCTTGGAGGGTGATGTTGACGAGACAATTACTCTTGACTTTACCGGAGAGAATAATTTTAAATTATTCGAAAAAGACCAATCAAAAATTGACGCCGGAAAAAAGCTAACCGCTGATGCCGCAAAGAAATTTGAGAAATTCAAATTGACAATCACAGAATAAGTAACAATTATTGGCTTGGGGAGTTGATATAAGAAACTCCCTTAGAAGTGGTGAATTAATGGTTAAACTTTTGATTTTCACCTTTAAAGTTACTAAAAAT
>OMUD01000286.1 GCA_900314125.1 uncultured Prevotellaceae bacterium
AATTCGTGTTAATTCGTCGTTTTAAATTAAAAACAATTCGTCGTATAAACATAATATATCATCGGTATGGCAGCATCAAATGAAACAATAGTTGTGGCGGTGGAACTGGGAACGTCACGCATTTCAGGTATAGCCGGTAAGAAGAAGGAAGGGAGCTTTCAGATTATGGCCTATGCAGAAGAGCAGACCACGGCTTGCATCAAGCGTGGACTGGTCTATAACGTGGAGAAAACCACGCAGAGCATCAGAAACGTAATCGACAAAATCAGCCAGACGCTCCATCAGGATGTCACCAGAGTCTATATCGGAATCGGCGGACAGTCGGTGAGGTCCATCCGAAAGAAAGTGCCGCGCAACATGCTCAATCAGACATCTATTTCTGCTGCCCACATCCAGGAACTGCAGCGGGAGAGTATGGACATCAACATCCCTGACTGTGAGCTGCTCGAGAACATCGTTCAGGGATATGTGGTCGATTCGCTTCCTGTGGACGACCCTCAGGGCGTCTTCGGCTCAAACATCGAAGGAGAATACCTCAACATCATTGCACGCAATCAGCTCAGGGGCAATATCCGTACCTGCCTCAACCAGGTGGGGGTGGAGATTGCCGGCACTCGACTCTCTGCGCTCGAGCTCGCCAAGAATGTGCTCACCGAGCAGGAGAAGAGGGCTGGATGCGCCATGATCGACCTCGGAGCGGGAACAACCACCGTGGTGGTTTATAGGCAGAACATCGTCAGATACCTCGTCACCATTCCGCTCGGATTCAACAACATCGTTGATGACCTCAAGGCTAACCTTCAAATCGAGGAGAAGGAGGCGCAGGAGGTGCTGCTCAACTACGGAAACGCATATATCGATTCGGAGGAGGATAACTCCGAACTCATCAACTCCTCATACACCACATCCAACGACAAGAAGCATAAGCTCATCACCATCCATGAGATTATCGAGGCACGACTCACCGAAATCGTGGCGAACGCCGTAGCGCAGATTGTCAACAGCGGATACTCGGAGTCTATGCTCGCAGGAATCGTCATCACGGGTGGCGGTGCCAATATGAAGAACATCGACAAGGCGTTCAAGAACAACCCTCGAAAACTTAAGTTCGAAATCATCAGGGTGGCGAAGTCCATCATACAGCCGGTCATCAAGGCCACAAGCGCGGCATCGCTCAACCTCGAGAATGCCATGAGCGGCTCGCTCGTCTCACTCCTCCTCTCAGGCGATGAGAACTGCGTGGGAGAAGACTCCTACCAGGGCGACACCATCTTCGGAAAGGCGGAGAAGGACAACCAGGTGAAGGAGAACATCAGCCACACGGAGGAGGAGCGCAAGAAACTCGACGAGATGATTCAGCGCCTCAACGCTTACTGCGAGCGCATGAGAGAGCATATCAACCGACTCAACCGACAGAAGGCAGCTGTGCTCGAAAACCCGAAAAACAAAGTGGAGCGCAGCAATGCACTGGAGTATGTCAACGTGGCGGAGCGCGTGTGCGACGAAAACTTCGAACAGCTCATCGCATCGCTTGAGATGAAGCTCAAGAACGACCAGCGCATCGCAAGTGCAAAGGCGTTGGAGGAGCAGCTCACCAACAGCATCGACGCACTCCAGGAGGCTGTTGCAGAAGCGAAGAAGAACGGTGGATTTATGAACCGCCTACGCGGAATGCTCGACAAAATCGTCAACGGAGAGGATGAATAGTATTTAGAAACCCCATAAACATATCATTATGGCAGACAAGGATATAATGGATCTCGACCTCGACCTCGGGCAGTTTGCAGATCAAGACAATACAGACAATGCTGACACCAACACCGGACTTCCACTCGCTTTCCAGAGCAATGTGGAGAGCATCATCAAGGTGGTCGGCGTAGGTGGAGGTGGCGGCAACGCGGTCAACCACATGTACAACACGGGCATCCACGATGTCACATTCGCAGTGTGCAACACCGATAAGAAAGCGCTCAACGACTCTCCTGTGCCTTACAAGCTCCAGCTCGGCGAAGGACTTGGAGCCGGCAACCGACCGGAGAAGGCGCGAAAGGCGGCTGAGGAGAGCATACCGCAAATCAGGGCGATGTTCGACGACGGAACCAAGATGGTGTTCATCACCGCTGGTATGGGCGGTGGAACGGGCACGGGTGCCGCTCCAATCATTGCCAGGGTGGCGCGCGAGATGAACATCCTCACCGTGGGAATCGTGACTATACCGTTCAAATGGGAGGGCAAGGCCAAAATCGACCAGGCACTCGACGGTGTGGACGAAATCAACAAGCACGTCGATGCGCTCCTCGTGGTCAACAACCAGCGTCTCTACGAGATCTATCAGGGAAAGACCATGAGCGAGGCGTTTGCCATCTCCGACAACACGCTCTGCAATGCAGCCAAGAGCATCTCTGAAATCATCACCATGCACGGCAAGGTGGGACTTGACTATCAGGATGTCAAGACCGTCCTCACCGATGGTGGGGTGGCGATCATGAGTACCGGACTCGGACAAGGCGAGGGACGTGTGGCACAGGCCATCGAGCAGGCACTCAACTCGCCGCTTCTCAACAATAACGACGTATATAAGTCCAAGAAGATCCTCCTCCACATCGTGGAGCCGGGGCCTGACGGCGACCAGCCGCTCATGGTCGATGAGATTGCGGACATCAACGAGTTCATGGGAAAGATGGAGGACGGAAACCTCGAAACCAAGTGGGGTATGTCCTACGACCCTTCACTCAAGGATCAGGTGAAAATCACCATCCTCGCCTCTGGATTCGGACTCTCCGACATCAACAGCGAGGAGATGAACCAGCGCATCGCAGAGAAAAACGAGGCGGAACTCCGCATCGAGGAGGAGAAGCGCGCACGACGCGAAGGCATCTACGGCTCCGACACCAAAGGCGGATACATCCACAAGCAAATCAACTACTACATCTTCAAGGACCAGGACCTCGACAACGACAACCTCATCTCCAGTGTTGTCTCTGTCCCTACCTACAAGCGCAAGAAATCACAACTCGAGCAGCTTGAGAACATCTCCAACGGCATCACCACAAACACCGTGGAGGCCTAAGCCAAAAACCACTCGGATGGGAATACCAAACCCCATCTGGATAGAAATGCCGAAAGCATCTGGATAGAAATGCCGAAAGCAATCGGATAGAAATACGATTTTCATTCAGTCCTTACATATTTTTGTGGAAGGGCGGTGGGGAACCTCCTCACCGCCCTTCCTGCATCTCAGCTTGAATTATCGTTCTGCATCTCAGTGAAAATAATCTTTCGTCTATTGCCCCGGCTGTTAGCCGGGAATCTCCGTCAGTGTTTCTCCCATAATTCCCATCAACTCCCATCACTCCCATCCTCTCCCATCAACTCCCATAACTCCCCCCAAATACAAAAATAGGGGGCGCCAAAATCTTTGGCGTCCCCTTGTTTTTCTCTTATGGAATAGAGAAAAAGATGCCGGCACGGTCAGAAATCACTTCTAGTTGATCCGGCTGAATATATGTAAGAATTGAATGAAATAAATGCAATACAAATTGCTTTGCCTTATGCGTCGATTGTGGCGTAGGTGGCGTTGCGCTCGATGAACTCGCGACGTGGAGCCACGTCATCGCCCATCAGCATCGAGAACGTCATGTCAGCTTCCGCAGCGTCCTCTATCGTCACCTGAGTCAGCAGACGGGTCTTAGGATCCATTGTGGTTTCCCAGAGCTGGCTTGGGTTCATCTCACCCAAACCTTTGTAGCGCTGGATGCGGATGTTGCCGCCAGTCTCTGTGCCGTCGCCGTATTTGTCGAGAAAGCGCTGCTTGGCCACGTCGTCGTAGCAATATTCGCTCACCTTGCCCTTAGTGCACTTGTAAAGCGGTGGATTGGCGATGAACAGGCGTCCGTCCTTGATCAGCTGAGGCATGTAGCGGAAGAAAAGCGTCATGATCAGCGTTGCGATGTGAGCGCCATCGACATCGGCATCCGCCATGATGATGGTCTTGTAGTAGCGCAGCTTCTCGTAGTTCGCCTCTTTCGTGTCCTCAGGATTCAATCCGAAGCGCACACCCAGAGCCTGGATGATGTTGTTCACCTCCTCATGCTCGAACGCCTTGTGCCACATCACACGCTCCACGTTGAAAATCTTACCGCGGATTGGGAGGATGGCCTGGAAATGGCGGTCACGGCCTTGTTTCGCACTGCCGCCGGCGGAATCTCCCTCCACGATGAACATCTCGCATTTGGCTGGGTCGCGGTCTGAGCAGTCGGCAAGCTTGCCTGGCAAACCACCACCGGTCATCGGGCTCTTGCGCTGAACGTTCTCACGGGCTTTGCGGGCTGCCACACGGGCGGTGGCGGCAAGCACCACCTTGTCGATGATCATCTTCGCCTCTTTCGGATGCTCCTCCAGATAGTTCGACAATGCCTCACCAACGGCGGAGTTCACAGCACCCGACACCTCGCTGTTGCCCAGCTTCGTCTTCGTCTGACCCTCAAACTGAGGCTCTGCCACTTTCACGCTGATCACTGCGGTCAGACCCTCGCGGAAGTCCTCACCGCTGATCTCGATCTTCTGCTTCTCCAGCTTCTCCGTGATCTTGTTGTCGTCGGCATAGCGTTTCAACACACGTGTCAGAGCCTGACGGAAACCAGTCAGGTGGGTTCCACCCTCAATCGTGTTGATGTTGTTCACGTAAGAGTGCAGGTTCTCTGTGTAAGAGGTATTATACATGATGGCGGCCTCAATCGGAGTGCCCTGTTTCTCTGTGTTCAGGTAGATCACGTCATCGAACAGGTGGACGCGGCTGCTGTCGAGATAGCGCACGAAGTCCCTCAGGCCACCCTCGGAGTAGAACTTCTCCGTGCGGATGCCTTCAATGCCCATCGCAGCGTTCACGTCTGTGCGCTTGTCGGTCAGCGTGATGGTGATGCCGGCGTTCAGGAATGCCAGCTCGCGCATGCGGTTGGCCAATATGTCGAACTTATAGGTTGTCGTGATGAATATGGAGCCGTCTGGCCAGAACTGTTGGCGGGTGCCGTGTTTGTCGGTCGTACCCACTTCCTTCACGTCGTACTGAGGCTTGCCACAGCGGTATTCCTGCTGGTAAATCTTGCCGTCGCGGAACACCTGAGTCACCATCTTCGTGCTCAAACCGTTCACACAGCTCACACCCACACCGTGCAGACCGCCCGACACCTTGTAGGAACCTTTGTCGAACTTACCGCCGGCATGAAGCACGGTCATCACCACCTCCAAGGCGGAGCGGTGCTCTTTCTCATGCATGTCAACAGGAATACCACGGCCGTTATCCTGAACCGTGATGGAGTTATCCTCGTTTATCGTCACTTCTATGTGGGTACAGAAGCCGGCCAATGCTTCGTCTATCGAGTTGTCAACCACCTCATAGACCAAATGGTGGAGTCCTTTCTCACTGATGTCGCCGATGTACATCGCAGGACGCTTGCGCACGGCCTCAAGACCTTCCAATACTTGTATGCTGCTGGCGGTATAGTTGGAACCGCCAACCATATTCTCTTCTTCCATTATCTATTATTTTTACGATACAAAGGTACAAAAAAAATCCCATATATGAAAGCTTTTCAACCCTTAAAAGCCCCCCTGTCAACATAAAGTTATCAACATTCCCA